>CAYQLL010000034.1:0-8222 GCA_964418405.1 uncultured Christensenella sp.
AAAATTATTTTTTATTATATTTTCCTTTATTAATTGTTGTGTTTTTTTATTTTTTGCACTTTCAAAAATAATTTTAACATTCAAAAGACTTTCAAGTTTACATATATCAAAAGTCCCACTGTTTGGCATCTTGTTTACAAACAAAATGACTTTTCGCCCAAGTTCACAAAGTTCATAGTATAGTAGCAAGTTTTTTGGCATACAATTACTTTGCAAAACTACAATAATTTCACTGTCTGGATGCGACAATATATAGTCAACACTAACTTCTTCTTCAAAACTATTTGGCGATAGACTATATATTCCCGGCAAATCAACAAAGGTTATTTTTTCGCCAAAACAATCAATTTGTTTTTTCTTTTCATCAACAGTAACTCCGTGAAAATTTCCTGTTTTTGCGTTGGATTTTGTGAGTGTGTTGAAAAGCGTACTCTTGCCAACATTAGGGTTACCTACAAGCAAAATCTCTCTCATTTTATCACCACACAACTGGCTTCGTCTTTTCTTATTGTAAGGCATGTTGAGTTTATTTCAACAAGCAAAACTCCCCCACTAATTGAACGCGACAACACTTTTATTGCATTACCTTTCAAAAAACCAAGTTCAAAAAGTCTTGTTTTTGTTTTGATATCTATGTTTTGACACATACCTAAAATAGTGTATTCTTTGCCAATTTTGGCATTATTTAGTGTTAAAAAAATCTCCATACAATAATGTATGAAGACAAAAATTTATATATGTTAATCTTTTAGTAAAAATTCAATAAACTTGCTTGCGTCTTGGAATTGACGGAAAACGGATGCATAGCGAACGTAACTAATTTTGTCTAGCGGTTTGAGTAAGTTAAGCACCATCTCGCCAAGTTTAACCGATTCAATTTCGCAAATTTGATTTTCTTTTAGTTCTTTTTCAACGTTAGATGCAATTGTTTCAATTTCCAAAAGTCCAACTGGCCTTTTTTCACATGCTTTTATTATCCCATTTATCATTTTGTTTTTATCAAATGGTTGAATTGCTCCATTTTTTTTGATAACTAGTATTGATGATGTTTCAACAGTTTCATATGTTGTCCAACGTTTTTTACAAGCCAAACATTCGCGTCTTCGCCTAATTGAATTTGACCCATCACTTACTCTTGAATCAATAACTTTGCTGTTCTCATAACCACAATATATGCACTTCATATCTTTTCTCCATCGTATATGTAGTGTATTATACAATATTTGTCGTTATTTGTCTACACATTTTTTAGCCTTTTTTTGTATCTTTGGAAAAAGTTATTGCGTTGTTTGTTTTACCCGTTTGCGAGTATAGTTCCACCAAAATTGTATCATCACCAATTTTACATATTTGTGTATAGGGAATAAAAAGTTCACCACCACTTTTGAACACGTTCCAAAAATTTTTATCGCCCGGGACAACAAGCCCACTTACCTGACCAGTCGGCAAATCAAAAACGATGTCAACAATATGCCCAAGCCTGCGCCCATCCACAACATTGACAACTTCTTTACACCTAAGCTCTAGAAACGAACTCGTTAACATATTTCTCCCACGAGTATTTTATGCAAATCTCGCAAAAAACATTACTCGTGAAAATTAACACACCCGCCGTCTATATTTTCGCAACACTTGTTGTAGTAAATGTAGCAAACTTTATCTTTTTTCTCTTTTCTATGCACTTTTTCAAAAACATCTTTCGCCACCTCATAATTTTTTGCCGCAAAATTCCTAACACCTGTTTCAAACTCGCCACAAAATTTGACTAACTTCTCCCTATTTTGCCTATCATAGCAGTCCAAACACTCAAACAAAGCATAAGACTGATTATCTAAACTTAACTCTCCAACAAAGCGACTTAGATAAGATTTTGACGGCAAGGTATCCAAAAAGTCTTTTGTAAACACAATGCTTGACCCAAATGTGTTATTAAACTCGTCAATTTTGCCAAGTAAATCTATTGAACTTGAGATGATTGTTGGCGATTTTTGGTTGTCATCCCCCACAACACCAAAAACAACTTCACTTGTGTGTAGTGCAATGGATATTCCAGTGACAAAAGTGCTTTTATTTTCAAAACTTTTTAGATTTATTTCTTTTGCAATCTCTTTGGCACATATTATGGCATTTTCGCTATTTACAAAAACCGCCAAAACATCATCGTTTATAACTTTGTCCACAAACCCGCCAAATTTTCGTATAATCGGCGAAACGAGATTGTGATAAGAACTCACATAATTAAAATTTTCTTCAAGCGACACACTATTTGAAAAAATTTTATTACTTTTTATACTACAAATCATCATCGTCGCCGTCTTTTTTACTTGACTTCCAATCTCTAGTTCCACCAAATTTTTCTTACCTAAAAATTTTAGCATTTCTTTCGGCACAATTTTTTGATACTCACTTTTTGTCATTTTTATCATCTCATCTTTTTTCTTAAAATTATCGCAAATTTTATTTAATGAACTTTCTATTGCCAAAAATTGTTTGTTCCCACCAATATTAAAATTGTCTTTCACGTCCCCAATTGAAAGCATTCTTGTCGCCTTTTCAACTTTTTTCACTGGTCGTGTTAGTAGCAAAAAAGTGATGAACATAATAACAAGTACAACAATTGCAACTATTCCTATAAAAATATAATTGTTGTAATTTGTTGTTTTTACATTCAGTGCAGTTTTGACTATTCTTACGACTTTACCAGAAAAGTTATTCAAACTGGACAACATAAAAACTATTCCACCAAACACAATAACAAGTGGAGCCGTTGCAAAAAATAACATTGAACTATATTTCCTTGTTTTTAGGAACCTAAAATACAATATATTTCCAAAAATCATGTTGATTATATTAAATCCAACACTCACCCACGCTAGCGTCGTCATTGCAAAATATACTCCATTTTCGCCAACTTTTATTGCACCAAGTAGTTGCGATGAAGTCACCGCTCCCCCAACCATCGTTACCAAAAACAAAACAATATAGACTTTTGTACTCGTTCTCATATTTCTATGTTGTTTTATTTCTTAAAAAATATGCAAATGTGCATAAAAAATCGACTTTTTGGCATAATAATGAAAAAAAGGAGACAAAAATGACTAACGAAAAATATCTAAATCTTGTATATCAAAACATCCAAATTGCGATACAATCAATTGAAAAGATGTATCCAAAATTTAGGAGCAGTAAACTAAAACAACTTATGAAAAAAACGCAAGAACAATACACAAACTTCAAAAACGAGTGCATAACCCTTGCGAAAGATAAGAAAATCACTCTTAAAGACACTAACTTTTTTATGAAATTTATGCTATCTTCGTCAATTTGCCTTAACACAATTTTTGACAAGTCGTCGTCGCATATCGCGGAGTTATTTTTACTTGGCACCGTTCGTGGCACTATAAAATTATACAAGCACTCAAAAGAGAGCAAAGACTTCGACGACGATATTCTAAACTTATCCAACTCTCTTTTATCTTTTGAAGAACAAAGTTACAATGGAATTAAAAACTATCTTAAAGCATAAAACCAGCACTGTTCCATGGTCGATAAATAATAAAAAATTATTAGCAAAGTTGCTAATAATTTTTTCGAAAACTTTGAAAAGTTATCACACGACTTCGAAGGTCGCCTTAACATTCTCCCCGCTTATCGCGTCTTGATAGGTTATATAGTAGCCATATTCATTTGGCTTGGTGCTGTCAACTGGGAGCCATTCACAATAGCCTTTAAGTTCTTGTGGTGGGTTATCGTCATACATTGCTGGCACACCATAGCATATGTATTTCACTACGTCACTTTCGTAGATTAGTCCTAGAACATAATAGTCGTCGGTGTCGTCATTATCTATTTTAACCCATTTGGAATTTGGGATAATTTGCCCTAGCAGTTCTTCTTCGCTGTGAGATGCAAAAAGTTTTGAGATATCCTCGCTTATCCCGTCATAAAAAGTTTCTTCGCTTTTTGGTTGTTCGCCACAATAGAACGCATAGCGATATTTGCAAGCACTGCATTTATCGCTTGCACTTTCGCACATACATTCGTCAATTTCTCGCTCGATTTGTTGTTTGTTTTCAAAGTCAATGTTATGGTCGTCAAGCACCTTTTGGCATTCTTGCATAGTTTTCGCGTTGTCCATTTCCATAACCGCTTGTGCCAAAATTTCGTCGCTTGTTTGACTGCCCATTGTTGAACCATCCACAAGCGAACTAATCTCGCCGTGATTTATGTTTATGATTGCGCAAGAAAACTCGTCAAGTGCCAAAATTGAACTAAACTTGAATGAATATTTTGCTGTGCCAATTTTGTTTAGACCAGCTTTGTACACCTTGTCGTTTTCTTTTAGACCAAGCGACAAAATACCGTCTGGCTCATCGGCGAAATTGTACAGTTTGACTTCGCCAACAATTTCGCCATCATCTTTTTCAAAATTGACAACTGCTTTTTCGTTGCCACCATTTGAACTTGATAGCACCAAAGTTTTTTTGAATAACATAATTTTCTCCTATATTTACATTATATATTTTATACCGGAAAAAATTATTTTTGTTACTCATATATTTTCTAATTATGTCGAATAAAGTCAAAATATATGTTGGATAAGTTGACATAGTCTAAAGTTGAAAGTTGCTCCGCCCTTACCTTTGGGTTTATGTTCGCTTTTTCAAGAATCATTGTTACGTTTTCTTTGGATAGGTTAAGCCCGCTAGATAGATTGTTTAGTATAGTTTTTCTGCGCATTGCAAAACTTGAATGCACTAATTTAGAAAAAGTTTCTTTGTCTGTCTTGTATTTATCTTTCACGATTTGAATGTTGACAACGGCGGAATCTACGTTTGGCATTGGCGTAAACATCTTACGCGATACAAAACGAGTTTGTTTGACATCGCCAAAAAAGTCTAGCATAATTGTGATTATACCATAATCTTTCCCACTTTTTGCAACAAGTCTGTCGGCGACTTCTTTTTGCACCATAACAGTTATTGATTTAACTTTTTGAGTGGTTTCTATGAATTTGAAAATAAGTGGTGTGGTGATGTAGTATGGCAAATTTGCAATTATATGATAATCGCCCGAAAAATTATTGTCAATTTCGCTTGTTGGGGTTTTTAGAGCGTCGGCAAAAATTACTTGGCTATTTTCTATACCTTGTAAGTTTTGCGACAAAATGTCTTTTAGGTTGTTGTCAATTTCATAACTTACAACTTTTTTTGCTCTTTGTGCAATTATTTTTGTAAGTGTTCCCGCACCCGCACCAATTTCCAAAACCTCGTCGTCTTTTGTTACGCCACTATCGGCAACTATTGCGTTTAGCAAGTTTATGTCAAAAATGAAGTTTTGTCCAAACTTTTTACTGAAATTAAAATTTTGTAAATCCATATATTCTCCTACACGCCAAATAAATCTTTGGTGTTTTGTTCAATTATTTTTTCAAGACTTTGTGCGTCTATTCCCTTTATCTCGCTCATTTTTTGTGCGATCAGGTCAATGTTTTTGGGTTCGTTGACTGTTCCGCGATATGGCTCTGGTGACATATATGGACAGTCGGTTTCAGTTAAAATTCTGTCTAGTGGCGTACTTTTCACAATCTCACGCAAGTTGCTCGCATTTTTGAAAGTGATTGCACCGCCATAGGAAACATGGAAGCCCATTTTTGTAACCTTGTCCAAAATTTCTTTTGACTCGTGAAAACAATGCAATATCCCGCCTTTTTTTAGTTTGTCTTGGTACTTTTCAAAAATTTCCATTGTGTCGCCAATTGCATCACGCGTGTGGATGACGATTGGCAAGTTCAAAGCATTTGCAAGTTCAATTTGCTTACAAAACATATATTTTTGTTTTTCCTTGTTTTCTTTTGTGTAGTGATAGTCAAGACCAATTTCGCCAATTGCAACAACTTTTTTATCGCTTGCAATTTCTTTTAGTTTTTCAATTTGCTCGTCGGTGAATTCGTCTGCATACTCGGGATGAATGCCAATTATTGCATAAACATTTTCATATGTGTTCGCAATGCTAACAACAAGACTGCTTGTTTCGACATTTTCCGCAACGCAAAAAAGTTTTTGCACGTTGTGTGCTTTTGCTTCATCTATTACTTTTTGTATATCGCCAATAAAGTTTTTGTCATATAAGTGACAATGTGTGTCAATAAACATTTTTCCTTCTTTCTCTTTCAAAAAATATACACTACACTATTTTTTTTGTCAAGTTATTAAAACTATATAACACACATACATTACTATATGAATATTATATGGACAAGTTTGATGATGCTAAGTTTAATTGTGCTTTTGTTTGTTTCACCAAGTCTTATTATTGGTGCAATGATTGACACGAGCAAAAGTTGTGTTATGCTTTGCGTTGACCTTTTGGCTATATACACTGTGTGGCTTGCAATTTTGGAGATTGTTGACAAAAGCGGAATAAGTGATTTTTTGGCAAAACTTTTGTATAAACCAATTAAAAAGATATTCAAAATAGACAATTTTGAGCAAATAAAATATATTTCAATAAATTTATCTTGCAATATGCTTGGGCTTGGCAATGCGGCGACACCAAGCGGGATAAAGGCAATTAAACTCTTGGACAAAGATTTGCCAAAAACAAAATTTGCTATGTTTATGCTACTTGTTATAAATGCAACAGGCTTACAACTTATTCCAACAACTGTGATTGGACTTAGGGCAAGTGCTGGGAGCACTGTGGCAAGCGATATAATTTTGCCGACTTTTCTTTCGACATTTATTCCAACAATTTTATGTGTTTTGCTACTTCATTTTGTACATTTTTTGAAAGGTAGGAAAAAATGAGTGACTTTATTATTCCAATATTTCTCATTGTTTTAATTTTGTATGCAAGTGCAAAAAAGATAAATGTTTACAACTGTTTCACAAGCGGTGCAAAAAAATCTTTTGATTTGGTGCTTGGTATTTTTCCATATATTGCGTCAATTATGATTTGTGTGATGCTGTTTCGGTTAAGTGGACTGAGTGCTTTTTTGATTAAAATTCTTTCGCCAATTTTTAATGCTTTGGGAATACCTAGCGAAGTTTGTGAACTTGTGCTTTTGCGTCCGTTTTCGGGGAGCGGGAGTTTGTCGCTTGTTGGGGATATAATAAAGACTTATGGCGCGGATAGTTTTGTGTCTAGGTGTGCATGCTCAATTATGGGGAGCAGTGAAACGGTATTCTATGTGTCAAGTGTATACTTTTCTGGAAGTAAAATAAAAAGCATTGCACCCGCAATACTCGTTGCCCTATTTGGCAACATTTTGAGTGCAATACTTTGTTGTTTATTTTGCAAAATTATGTAAAATTTGTGTTTTTTTAACAAAATTTGCTATTTTTTCTTGTTTTTTGTTAATTTTTGTCTAATTTTAGTGCAATTTGATAAACTTCGTTTTTCTTTAGTTTTCTATTTTTTGCAACTAGTTTAATTGCGTCCGACCTATCTATTCCACATTCAATATAGTTTTTTAGTTCGTCCTCAATTGAAATATTTGTGTTTTCAATTTGCATCTTTTTTGCCCCGTCAACAATCAAGACATATTCGCCCATAAAGTTTTGTTCACAAAAATTCGCAAGCGAAAAATGTGTAACTTTTTCGTGAATTTTTGTTATTTCACTAACAAGGCACGCATTTCTATCCCCCAAATTTTCACACAAAAATTCTATATCCTTTTTCACATTATATGGCGAAACATAAAATATTAGTGTAGACGAAATATTTTTAATATTTTCTATTTGTTGTTTTCGTATTTTGTTTTGCTCGGACAAAAATCCAACAAAAGTGAAAGTCGCACTTTCCATTCCAGAAAGTAGCAGTGCGGACAAACTTGCCGACGCACCGGGAATAACTGTGTATGGTATATTGTTTTCAATGAGTTTCTCAACAAGAATTTGTCCAGGGTCAGAGATAACTGGCATTCCCGCATCGCTTATTATGGCAACATTTTTGCCTTGCTTTGCAAGATTTACTATGCCGTCCGCACTAGACTTTTCATTGAATTTGTGATAGGCAATCAACTTTTTTGAGATATTATAGTGATTGAGTAGTTTAAGTGAATTTCTTGTGTCCTCGCATGCAATAACATCAACGTTTTGCAAAGTTTCAATCGCTCTTATCGTTATATCTTTCAAATTTCCAATCGGTGTTGCAACAAAATATATCATATTATCTCCAATAAAATTATTATTTCCATCACTTTCCCAAGTGAACTATAT
>CAYQLL010000035.1:0-8213 GCA_964418405.1 uncultured Christensenella sp.
CTTCAATAATGGCATGCATAAGTTCAATATCATTACTCTTGAATGGTTGACTACGTTTAATAATTAGTCTATATTCATCTTCTTTGTGTGGTTTCACAAGCATGGTCCCGCCAGCACCTTGAGCGACCTCGCTATCTCTTGATGAAGAAACATCTTCCCCTGCGATATGCGACCCTGTGAACAGTGGCAAAACCAACTCTTGTACATACTTTTCAAAAACATCTTTTGTCATAACACACATAAAAAACTCCTATAATTTTAATATATCTTTTTTTTTCGAAAATGACAAGCATTTTTTTATAATTATTAAAAAAAAGTATAAATATACACATCTTTTACCCAAAGTTGCGAAAATGCTAAAATTTATTTTAAGTATTCGAGCGACGGAGCGGTAAATACTACTTGTCGTCGAATAAATTTTGCATATGATTTTTTATTATTTCTAGGGCCTTTGTCTCGATTCTTGAGATATATGAACGAGAGATGCCCAATCTTTGAGCAACTTCTCGTTGAGTGAGTGCCATTGTACCGTTTATTCCATATCGCATTTTTATTATTTTTGCTTCGCGATCTGATAGGTGTTCATTTATTATTTTAACTATTTTTTCGGTGACAATATTATTTTCTACGAGAGTGAAAACATCATCTTCACCAGATTGAATGACGTCTTTTAGTTCAATATCATTGCCATCTTTATCTTGGCCCAAACTTTCTTCCAATGAATAGACATTTTTGTGTTTCTTATTAAGTCTTAAAAGCATAAGTATCTCGTTTTCGATGCAACGAGCGGCATAGGTTGAAAGTTGTGTACCCTTATCGTACTCAAACGAATTTATTGCTTTAATTAGTCCAATGGAGCCAACAGAAATAAGGTCGTCAGCTTCATAACTCCCCGAATATTTTTTCACAATGTGAGCAACAAGACGCAAGTTATGACTTACTAGTCTGTCTTTTGCTTGTTTATCGCCTGCTTTAAACTTTTCAAAGCATTCGCGCTCTTCTTCTTTTGTTAGAGGTTTCAAAAAGCCTTGTGCATTGTTTATGTACGAAGAAAACATTAGTATTTTGTTCATAAACAACACAAAATTTTCAAAAATCATATATGCTCCTTTGTGAGTATATATATGTCAAAGTATGTCGAATTTTGCTTGTACAAAAAAATTAGTCTTGAAAAACTTTTGTGTTATTTAGTTGATTTTTTGGGCAAAATATATATAATAATAAGTATAAGGAAAAATTATGGGAAAATTTGTTGAACTTAATAACAAGGATATTGTTAGATATGAAGCACTGACAGACAAGCCTTTCGGCAAGGTTTTTGCACTTGAAAATATTTTGACATTTTATCGTTTTCAATATTGTGGACAAATTCACACAAGTGAAATTTTCTACGATACACCAAACGATATTTTGTACAAAGCTGGAATAATTTTATCCAAAATTCAGGAAGAAAATCGTGTATTTTTTAAAGTTTATCAAATTTCACAAAGCAAGATATTAAAATCTCAAAAAGTTTTTGCTCACCAAATTGGGGCAAAAGACACCTTAAAAGACCATGCGTTCTATCTTGTAGATGGTATTCGCGGAGTATTTAGCACCCCATTTTATGTTGATCTTGAAAATGTTATCAAAAATGCCATTCCCAAAGTCGCAAGTTATACACTTGCAAACGTTTACAAAATCATAAGCGGTTCAGGCTTTAGATCATACATTTGTATGGAAGACACAAAATACGAAAACTTTGAAACAAAACGTTCACAAAAAGTACAAGGAATGACCGTTAAACTTATTGGGCCAGAACAATATATGCCCGAGTTTATAACGCTTAACGAGTCAATTCAAAAGTATTGCAAAGACTTTGTTGAAGTTCATAACAACCAATACGAATACATTAAAACAATAACTCGCAAAATTGACCCAAAGCAAGCCAAACAAGATATGAAAAAAGCAAAAGAGAATATCCAAAACGCCAAAGCACTAAAAGCCGAAGAAGGCGAAGAATAACACAGCAGTTTTTTAGAACAAATTTTGGACGCTTAGTCCCATAATTTTATTGCAGTCGGTGGATAAATGATAGATGACATGAAGACTTGTGATAAAATCTTCATAAAGGTTTACGTCAATGTTTCCACGAAGTTTTTGAATCTCCACACAAAGGTCACGCATATCTTTATGATTAGCGAAAAAACATAATATTTCTTCATGTTTTTCCCACGATAACTCTAAATCCTCGACCCTTTGAGAGATTTCTTTTGTTTGTATATTTGTGACACCTTTTGTTAGTTCAATAAGTTCGGTTGTCTTTTGTTGAATGTCGGACAAATAGTCGTTTATTGTGACTTGTTCCCACACGCAAAGCCCAACCAAAATTAAAACTACAAATATTATTGTGATTAATTTTTTCATACTTTTTGACCTTTTAATTTTGAATTAATACTTTTACCCTTTTTGTACATCTCTTGGAAGTACACAAGACCATTGTTGTCAAGCGTAAGAATTAGTATCTTTTTTATGGGAATATTAAGACTATGCACAAAATTCATTATTTTTCCTTTTGGCACTTTGACCTGAGCGAAATTTTCAGTCATAATTTTACCCTCACAAACTATTGTCACTGGTAAACTATTTTCTTGTGATTTTATTTGCATATCTTGTTTTACCAGTGGCGAAAATTGTGCTTTGGGTAAAACACTCATTTTGCCGTTTGTTTCCATTATAGCGAACAGCACTTCATCAAAAGAAAAATACCCCGCACCACGCAAACTTTCTGTTATATCACTAACGGTTAGATTGAGTTTTTTGACTGCCTTATAATCCACACCATCTTGATTTATCACAATGACTGGTTTTCCGCTTATCAAATCACTAAATTTTGTGGAAAGCCTAGATAGAAGTGTTATGGTATAATGCACTACAAGTAATGTAAGTAGTGGGACAACTCCGTGAAGTATTGGCGTACTGATTTCTGTCATTGGAATTGTAGCAATGTCCGCTAGTATTAGTGTTAGCACAAGTTCGAACGGTTGCATTTGTCCAAGTTGGCGCTTGCCCATAAGCCTAAACACAACCAAGACTAGAAAATATATAATAATTGAACGAATAATTAAAGTTGACATACATAATTTATTGCTAAAAATATCATGAATTATACATAAAAACAATATTTATGTTTTAGCTTTTTTGTGGTTTATGTTTGCCTTTATCCACACAATAATTGAATCAATTTTGAATATGTTAAAAATAATACACAAAGTCACAAAGAACACTGCACCAATTGTGCAAGACAGAGCCAAGGTGAAAAACAGAGTGAAAAAGTTTACAAAAAGATTGGCACAAAAAGATGTTATCGCAAGAGTTGGGATACTAAATATTAAAAATGACAAAAAATATTTTTTGATATGTATATCTTTGCAAACTTTTTTTCTTATCATTCTCAAATTGAGTATAGCGGAACAAGTAAAGCAAATTCCCATAGAATATATTAATGCATCAATGCCAATATATATCGGCAAAACCCATATGCCCACGAGCATAAATATTCCACCACAAATATAATTTCTAAACGACTTTATTTCAAGTCCAACGGCATTTAAGATTGATGATGAAATATTAGTCAAACAAAGTGGGACAATAACCCAAGCAGATTTTTCAAGTAGTATTCCGCACTCCGCATTGTCAAAAAAGAATATGCCGATTTTTTGTCCTACCCCGCAAAACAATGGTATTATGAAAAATGCAATAAACAAACTAAAAATAATTGACGACTCGACCCGTTGTTGAATATATTTTGTGTCGCCTTTTGCGTTGGCACTGGATAAATCAGGAACAAGTGCATAACTAAGCGAACCAATTATTGTCATTGGAATGAAAAGTAGTGGCATAGTCATTCCCGTTGCTACTCCAAATAAACTAACCGCTTGACTTTGTGTATATCCTGCCACCATTAGCCGTATTGGAATAACAAGCGAAATAATCGGTTGAATCAAACTCGATGCAAGTCTTATACATGTTATCGGTGTACTTGTTTGTAGCACGTCTTTATACATTTTATTTTTCTTGAATTTTCCACCACTTTTTAGGTACACAATTAAAACAAAAATACACGAGAATACGCAAGCGATGGATAGTGAAAGCGAGGCACTAATCTCGCCCGTTATATTTGGGAAAATTCCAGAAAGCAAAATTACACAAACAATTATTCTCACAACTTGTTCAAAAAGTTCTGCACTGCATGTCGCAACATATTTCTGCCTACCCCAAAGATTGCCACGTATAGTTGCATATGCACTTGAAAAAATGAGTGCGGGAAGCAAAGTAATCAAAATAGTCATACATCTAAAGTCCGCAAAAATATGAGATAGGGGTTTTTGTAAACCAAACACCAAAAGCGAAATGATTATGCTAAGCACAATTGCGATCATGGTTGCACAGGTCACCGCTTCGTATTCTTTTTGCTTGTTTTTTTGTGCAATATATTGGGCGGTTAGTCTTGAAACAATAAGTGGTAGTCCACTTGCAATAAGTGTTAAAAGCACCATAAAAATTGAAAAACTTATTTGATAAATTCCCAAACTTTCTGCACCAATTGTTCTGGAAAGATATATTCGGAACAAAAACCCCAAAAGGCGTGTAAGTCCAGTGAAAAATATGATTACAAAAACTGTTTTGAATAACGATTTCATATCATATTATACTTATGGGAGATTTTTATTATGCAAATAACTCAAAAAAAATATCCGTCTGTTATTTTAGGATATAATGACACTTTACATTCTCTTTGCCGAGATTTGAATCTTGATGAAAGCGATATAATGAATATCAACGGCAAACAAGAGTTTGCTTTTGGTGATGTTATCCTTCTATGCAAGCCACACATAAAAAATTATGTTGTAAAACCACTTGACACAAAAGAACATATTGCCAAAGCACTTAATATTAGTATTGAAGAGTTAGAAAAAATTACCAATAATAAAAAATTATTTATTGGACAAAAAATTATTGTATAATTGTTGACTTGGTCAACAAAATTGTATATAATGTTGGTATCATGATTGAAATTAAAGAAGTTAAAACAAAAAAACAAATAAAAAAATTTATAGATTTTCCAACAAAATTATATAAAGGTGTAAAGCAATATGTTCACCCACTAAGAATGAGTGAGTTTGAACTTTTTAATCCAAAGAAAAATGCGTCATTTGAAGATTGTGATGCAAAATATTTTTTGTGTTATAAAGACGGCGAACTTGTTGGAAGAATAGCTGGTATAATTCAAAAATTATACAACGAAAAGGTCAACGAAAAGCGTGTTCGTTTCACACGATTTGATGCAATAAATGACACTGAAGTCGCAAAAGCACTTTTTGATGCAGTTGAAAATTATGCAAAAGAAAATGGAATGAATATCGTTCATGGTCCAATGGGTTTTAATGACTTGGACAGAGAAGGTATGCTAATTGAAGGCTTTGATGAAATTGCAACTTTTGAAGAAGCATATAACTTTGATTACTATAAAGACCTTATGCAAATATGTGGCTATGAAAAAGAAGTTGATTGGGTGGAATACAATATAACTGTGCCAAAGCAACTTGACCCAAAAATTATTCGAATTGCCGAACTTATTAAAGAAAAATATCATCTAAGGTTGGCAAATAAGAAAAATAAACGCTCATTTATCAAAAAATATGCCCCTGGGATATTTTCATTACTTGACGAAGCATATGGCCCTCTTTATGGCGTTGTGCCATATACCGACAAAGTCAGAAAGCAAGTTATCGACCAATTCAACTTGTTC
This sequence comes from uncultured Christensenella sp., assembly GCA_964418405.1. Classification (GTDB taxonomy): domain Bacteria; phylum Bacillota; class Clostridia; order Christensenellales; family UBA1242; genus UBA5893. The sequence continues at coordinate 5,792 of CAYQLL010000035.1, forward strand.
ATAAGCACCGATTTTATAAGTTTGGTTGTTGACGAAAATGACAATGTAATAAGTTTTGGTTTCGCAATCCCATCACTTAGCGAAGTGATTAATAAATGTGAAGGTAAACTCAACCCAATTAGCATAGTAAAACTGCTCAAAGCAGTTAAACATCCGTCACAGCTTGACCTTGCACTTATTGCCGTTAAACCTGAATATGCAAGTAAAGGTGTGCCTGCCGTTATTATGTATGAAATGATAAATAACTTTACAAAACACGGCATTGTAAGTTGCGAAACAAATCTTAACTTGGAAAATAATATCCAAATTCAACATCTTTGGAAAAACTTTGAGCATCGCCAACACAAAAGAAGAAGATCTTGGATAAAACACATATAAAAATTATACTCACACAGAAAATTGTGTGAGTTTAATTTTATAGTTGGGAATATGCAAAAAAATTATTCTTGCATATTTTTTATTAAATCTAAAATTTTATTTTTTTCAATATATTTTGATATTTCCATAAACATATCTTCTTTTTCATCTTTTGTTGTGTTTAGAAAATTAGGTCTATCATTATAGATAAAAAATGTTGAAGCTTTTTTTGCACCACGTGCTTGCAATTTTTTTACACTCTCATCACTTTTGATTTTGTCACTTGCATTTTCAAGTTTCATAACACCTTGTTCATCATAAATTTTTGCTTGAATATCACACTCGAGTTTGTCGCATTTTCTTGCAAATACCCCCTCTGGAGTCGTTTGATTATTAAAGTTATCTAAAAGAGTTTCAAAAACTTCTTTCGCCAACAAATTTTGAAAAATTTTTTGAGTGGCTTTTGTGCCTTGTTTTGTTTTTTCTTTATAATCTTTGTCAACTGGTGTTAAATCACCAATGAGTATTTCTTCAGTTTCATGAATAGCGAGTGTAAGAAGTACTTCAGAAAGATTAACTTTGGGTAATGTTTGTGACCAAATCGCGATTGCAAGCATACATGTTCCATAGACATGTTCAGCAACACTTTCAAGTCTGGCTTTTTTCACATTCCAATATTTCCAACCTGTCCTTATTGTGTCTTTAAGTTTGGCTGTTTGTAGGTAATATTTTAATATCGACTCGACTTTTTCCATAACTTTCCCCTTTATTTTACAGTGTTGCATTGTTGTCAAAATCTTGCATAGACACACTCTATTTAAGAATAACTTCAAGAGCTGTTCACTGTATTGATTATTATAATATTTTAATTGAAATGCATTAGTATAACTCAAACTCAACTATTTCAACTTTTGCGGTCGCCAAGCGATATGCTTTGACGAGATTAAGTCGCATACTTCGTCTATCCAAGAAAAATGCATCAATTCCTTCCCACAAGCACACCCAAGCGAATAAATCTATTAAATATGTAAACTCTGTTGATACAAAATGCATCAAAACAAGATATGCCGTGGCAAAGATAACTCCCAAAAGCAAAAACCACATAGAAAAGATAGTTGTCCTGTGCATTCGCTCTTCTATTCCGCGTACTTCGTTTACATAATTCTCTTTTATTGCGTTTTCAATCTCTTGGCGTTTTTGTTCCGTTGCACCCTTCACATGAAAACGCATTGTTAAGTCATAGTCATATGGGACGGCATTGCTTTTTTGTTGTAAATAATCAACAAGTGTTGATGAAAGTGTGTCCCCGCCTTTATAGCAATAAGGCGAAAAAATATCGTCATAATTTTCCGCGCCAACATTTATAATTGCCCGTTCGTCGTCTATTATTACAAAATCATTGTTTTTTCGCTTATATTTAAGTTCGGATTTAAGCTCATTTATCCTTTTTGTTATTAACATAAAACTCCTAATATTTTTTGTTTATTTTTACATATATAATGTAACATAAATCAACTTTTTTTTCAACAAGAAATACATTTTACATAAAAAATCTCACATTTTGAGCTATTTTTGCTTTTGTTTCTGTTATTTTTGCCAGTGCAGTCATCGTTGGCTGTGGAGAGAATAAGAACTTTGACGAAAGCAAAATTTATATTGGCGAGACTACGTTTACATATGATTGACTATCTCATGTTTGTGAAATAACTTATGACAATAATAGCATCGATGCGTCGGCTACGAATTCCATTAAAAAAGATGCACAACATAGTTGTGCAATCCATATTTTTTATCCAACTTAATAGATCCTTGAAAAGGTTTCTAATCGGCACTCTCATTTCCTCTTTGCTGGCTGTCTCTCATGCCAATTGGAAAGCCGCGCGAATCTCACCCTCCCATGTCGATATAGCTAAACTAGATTCTATCGACCCATCGTAAACCACTTCCATCGCACATTCGTCATCATTTTCGTCAGTTGTCCTCAGCCACCACGTTTTCTCCTCCCTTCTCCCACGCCAGTCAAGATAGGATATTCTATCCAAGTCTTCCTTAAAGAACGTTTCAA
>CAYQLL010000036.1:0-8147 GCA_964418405.1 uncultured Christensenella sp.
TATAATATATTTAGTTTATCTTTCGAAAAACTGATATACACAACACAAGCATTTGCAAAATACTCATATTGATTTTTTCTCAAAAAGTATTCAATCGGAATTGTCATAACAGTGTTTTCATATTCCCCACAAGATTGTATTGCCTTATTCTCTTGCTTTTGCATATATTCAATCCCACAAATTTGCTCCATATTTTTCTTGTCAAACAATTGATATTCAACAAACTCTTTAATATCTAAAAAATACAGGTCAGTTAAACTAGAAATCATTTGTGCAATTTCTTTATTATACTCATAATTCATTCCAACAATAACAATATTTTTTTTCATACAAATATATTTTAACATAAAATACAATTAAATAATAACAATTTAATCAATTTTATTCAATAATTTATGCGTAATAACCCCAGTATCTGACACAATCTCCAACATATCTCGTCTAAACTCGTCAAGATCACGACACGTGTATCCCATTAGTGTTCCAACAAACTTGTCACTTAAATTGAATTCGCAAACAAAGTTATAACCTTTTTCCTTTGCATTGAAAATTGCATACTTAATATTTTTGCCAGTTATTGTGGTAAATTTTTGCTCTTTAACACACTTTGACATATCTTTATCGGTCAAATAATTATCATTATAACTTTCTTTATCATAATAGTATAAGCAAAAATAATCATTTCCATTTGTGCCAGCGACAAAAAAATTTAAGTTATTTTTTAGTTCGTCGGGTAAATCAATTTTCCATTTTTTATCTAGAAAAACATATGTGAAATCTTTGCTTTTAACTAAAAAATCTTTACCAACTTGAACTTTTTTCTTGTATTCTTCAACAAAATCATCAAGTCCAAATGAATACAAAAGTTTTATTATCTCAATCTCTACTGTAGAGTTTACAACCTCACTATCCAAGCATTGCTTATATGCCATAAGTGCAGCAACGAACAAATGCAAACTCTTTCTTGTTGGCACACCATAATCTTCAAGTAGTTTTATGTAATCACCCAAAAAATCAACTGCTATAACATTCGAACTATCAATTTCTTCCACTATATGTAGCATTTCGTTTTTAAGTTTAATATTGATATCTTTTTGCATCGCTAAATTGACACAAACTTTACACAATGTGTATTTCCCTATCGCAAAAAAGTACTTTGCCCAAAAATACTGCACCACACCAAGTTCGGTATATGTTTTTGCAATCACTCCTGCTTGAATGAGTGTCATTTTTACATCATCCCAAAGTTCATAATCGGAAAATATTTGCAACGCTTTTGCGTGAAACATAAAATTCATTGGCGAACATTTAAGCGCCCTTTTAATACATTCCACCGCTTTTTCTTTGTCGCCAATTTCCACGCACACAAGCGAAAAATAATAATATATATATGGCTCAACACTTACACAATTTTCTATCGAGAAATTAATAGTCAGATAACTAAACAACAAATAATCAGTCAAACTATCAAACGAAATGGTATCTTGTGGCAAATCATAATACCACACTGCTTTATTTACCCAGTACAACGCATTTTCATAGTTTTTTTGGTTCATTAGTTTTTTGAATTTTTTGCAAAAAAATTCATAAAACTGCATATCAATATCTATAAGTGTTTTTTCATATTTTTCATACAAATTATTATCCGAATCACAATAATCTCGAAGTTTTTTACAAATAATTAACTTTTGCATAAGAATATTTTCGTCATTTCCTTTACTCGCAAGAAAATTCGCCAATTTTTCCGCATTTTCGTTTATATCGTCACTCGTACTATCCAATAATTTTATATAATCATCATTCTTTTGTACATCTTTTTCCATACAAATATATTAGCATAATTCCCCAATAAAGTAAACAATATTAACTATGCAGCGCCACACCCCTATCACAAAAAAATTATTAGCCCACTCGCTAATAATTTTTTTGATAAAGTCATTTTCTCTCCCCATTCTCAAGCACTTTTTTTCCAATAGTAAATTCTATAAGTATTTGTCAAGTAAGTCGCATTTGTCGTTGCATTCGTTAAAGTCAGATTTGTCCCGCTCGTCCCATTCCATACACTAGTCACAAACCAATTGTCTGGATCTTCAAAAGTGACGGATTTCAAACTCCAACAATCACCAAATGCACCCCATTCTATACTCGTCACGCTGTCTGGAATGGTGATTGATGTCAAACTCTCACAACCACTAAACGCTTGATATTCAATACTCGTTACACTGTCCGGAATGGTGATTGATGTCAAACTCGAGCATTTATATAACGCTCTGTCACATATTTTCTCCACTCCTCCACCTAATGCTAAGGTTTTAATATTTTTTATTGCCCAAATAAGCTGAACATTTCCGTTTTCTAATTTCCCATACAACACGGTATTATCTTCATTAGTATAATATTTATTCGTTGCACCACTACTCGATTCTTTCACTACAATTTTCTCCAATTTCAAGCATTCTGATACACAATTATACTCATAATCAAACTCCTGAATAGTACTAGGCAAAATTAATGCCTTCAGTTGTTCATTCTCACATTCACCTATCGAACCATCAACGGCAATAATTCCTTCCGGAATATCTAAGTTGTAGGCATAAAAGTTCTCACCATTTTCTGTAGCATCATGAACAACCTGGGTTATCTTATAACTCGTTCCATCGACTGTAATTGATGAAGGAATTTTAACGTATCCTTTCTCATTACAATCATTGCTTGCTATTTTTCCTTCCGCAACATTTTCCAAATTGAAAAAATTGTTTTTTACTTCAAAGTCTACATAATCTCCAATTCCACAAAAGATTGGAACATTCAGCGCCACATCAGTCAATCCATTTGCTAAATTATCTGGTGTCATAAAAATTATAAAGTTCATAGTTTGTCCTTTAGCCAAGTTCTCAATATAATTAACATGACCGTATACATTCGTGTCATCAAACAAACGATAACATACTTTTTCATCTGCAAATGCCACAACCCAAGTATCTTTCTCGCCTAGGTTCGTTACTTCCACGATAATCATTGCGGTTTTATTGGTTCCAAGTGAGATGTTTACACTACTTGAATAGCCTGTGTCTGGATAATCATTGAGTGAATTAAATGTATTAAAAGTTACACTTCTGTCTTGCACAAAGCCATATGTATTGCCCGATGCTGGTAAATTGCTTGCAAAAGCGTCGCACACATCCAGACTTTGTCCTTTCAAATATTGTTCGGTGTACCAAACACTGGTTTTCATTTCAACAAAGGCGTCATTGACTTCGTATGAGATTGTGCCGGATATTGTGTAGTTCACACTTTGGGCAGCCAAGACCCCAAAGCAAAGGACGGCAATAGATAAACACATCATTGCAAGTGACAAAATTAGTTTTGACTTTTTCATAGTTTTTCTCCTTTCTATTGTATTATACTTCCCATTATACTGGAATGTCAAGTATTTTTTCCATAATTATGGGATAATGCAATTATGGAAACAATAGGAAACAGAATCAAATATCTAAGACAAGAGAAAAAACTTGGTCAAATTGAACTCGCACATCAATTGGGTGTTGGAAAATCTATCATAAGTTTGTGGGAGCGTGATGAATGTGAACCAACAGCATCCAAAATTGTCGCACTAGCCAAATTTTTCAATGTCTCAGCCGACTACATTCTTGGTCTAGAAGACTAATTCTCTATTGTTTCATAAATATTATACATCACTTTGTGATGTAAGTCAAGCATTTTACATCACTTTATGATATATTTTTATTATGAAAAATGTAAGAGATAGAATATGCAAAAATATCAAAGATGCAAGAAAAGTCGCCGGCTACACACAACAACAAATAGCCCAAAAACTTTTTATGACACAACAACAGTATAGTAGATTTGAAAACGGAAAATTTGAATTAAATTACGAACAAATACTAAAAATATGTGAACTATATCACATTGAACCAAATGATATCTTTGACCAAAATTAAAAAAATCCATTAACCAAAATGATTAATGAATTTTTTTTATTTTACTTAGATTTATTTATATGATTTAATCTTTTTCTTTGTGAGAATCATATACACAATTGCTCCTGCCAAGATTAGCACTGCAATGCAACAAGCAACAATTGCTATAACTTCGCTTGTTTCAAGTCCGTTGTTTTCTTCCGCGTTAACTGTGAATGTTCTTGTAACTTCTCTTTTGTTTCCAGCGGCGTCTTTAACTGTGAATGTCACCGAATACTCCCCAGCTGTTTCAATGTTGTAAGCAAATTTTCCACTTTCATCATCGAAGTTGTTTTCAAGTGTTACATTTGTTGTTGTGTTTTTAACAACAATCGTCACATCGCTAACAGATAATGAACTATCCTTGTCGTCACTTACTGAAATCTTTGAGGTATCAATTGTAAGTGTTTCGTCAAGTTTCATAGTTGTTGGAACGATATCGTCTTTTATGTCAAGCACTGGAGCAACCAAGTCTCCAACTTTGATTGTGTATGAAACAACTGTCGAGTTTTTGTTGTCTGAGTTGTCATAAACCGTGTAGGTTATCGTGTACTCTTCATTGTATCTAAGTTTAACAAATAGATCTCCAGCAGTTTTGCCCGTGTTTGGATCAGCTTCTTTTGCATCAACATATTCATTATATTGCTTCAAAAGTTTCGCCATATCACTTCCCTTGATTGTTCTTGAATATGATTTGCTTGATATAACTATTTTTGAATCTTCATAGTTTATGCCAGATAGGTCACTTGCACTGAACACTGGAATCAAAACTTCTTTTCCAACTTCGTACGAAGCATCCAAGTTCCAATCAACATAAACAGTAGGTTTTGTTGAATCTTCAACTTTAACAACAAATTCCTTTGTGTCTATCACAGTGTTTGGTTCATTTATGTCATACATTGTGTAGATAATTGTGTATGTTCCCGCTTTTGTTGGAATAAACTTTTCTTTGTTAAGTGTGTAGCCAAGTGGGCCTTTTGCATTCACACTATATTCATAGTCACTTCCTGGAAGTGTTGGAACAGGCAATTCAATTTCTTCGCCAAGTTCAAGTTTTCCGTCATTTAATGCACTTGGAAGTTTGCTAAATTTTGGATCACTAACTGAGCCACTTTCTGTAACTTCTGTGTATTGATAAATGTTCATCAAATTGTTTCCAGCATCGGTTACTTGGTAAATTATTTCGTAATTTCCAGCAACTGTTGCATAGAATTTTGCGTCTTTGAGTGTGTAGGTGTCTTCGCCTGAGCCTTTAACTCTTACAATTGTTGCGTCGTAAACATCGAATGTTTTTTCAACACTGCCATCATCGGCAAGTTTTCTTACAAAGATGTCAACGTTGACATAATCTACAAGGTCATCGGCAATTGTGAGTTGTGGCAAAGTTATTTCACTGTTTTGAACATATGATGTTTCAACTTTGTCTATGCTCTTTAATGTTGGAGCAGATGTGTCCTGATTGTCAACAATCTTAATTTCTACTTCAGCGTAGCCATACTTAAACCCAGCGTATGTTGACATATCATCTAATTTCAAATATGCTTTCACGCCGTCAATTATTTCGGTGCCATCGATTTCTGGTGCATCGTTTTCAGCAATTGCTCTAATTTTTACGCTTGTTGCACCTTCTTTGTTGAGTTTGAGTTCGTATTTACTATCGTCGTTTAGTTCAAACTTTGTCCATTCTGTGTCATTACTAAACTTGTAGTAAACTGCGTTATATAAATCGTCGTCGTGCTTTGCACTAGATTTTGGTTCGCCAAAACTAATCTTGCTTCCACTTGACATTGATTTTTGGAAATCACTCAAAAATTCAACCGTAGGCTTGTCCTCGCTTGTAAACACGAAACTCGAGTCAACTGTGAATGTGTAGGATGTTTGAACATCGTTACCAGCCTTGTCAACTGCTTTGTAGTACATCGTGTAACTTTCGCCCGATTTAAGTTCAATAACATTTCCATCACTATCTTTGCCTTCAAGTTGATTTTCACCTAAACTTCCACTTAAATTAAACACGATATCTTTACTAAAAGTGCTACCATCTTCCGCATCTGCCCAAACATCTTGTTCTGAAGATGATGAACTGGACTTTCTTATCCATCTTTTTAGTGTTAAATCACTAAAATCGTCGCCTAGGTCGGTTGCATAAATTGCTTTGAGCACAATATTTTCGCCATGTTCGTAGTTTTGTTGAATCTTGTACGAAACATTCTCAACTTCACTTGGAACATTATTTTTGTCGTAACCATCAGCAATAACAATTTCAGGTGCTTTCGTGTCTTTCACTCCTGTGATTCTAAAGCCTGTTCTTTCAGCTGATTTGCCAAGTGCGTCTTTTACGTTGTAATAAAATTGATATGTCGCATTCGTTGCATCATAATCTTTTCCATCAACGGTGTATTTTTTCTTCGCAGTAAACTTCGTGTAGTTCTCTGTTAACGTTTGAGCTGTAACATCAACTTCTTTTGAGCCAGCAACCAAGTACACATCTACTGTGTAGTAAACTGATGTGCTTGTACTGCCCATTTTCCCCTCTACACTTGGAATAGTGATTGCACTACCGATATCTGCACTTGTTGGTGCGGTTGTGCTTAGTTCAAAGTTTAGAGTGTAATCTTTTTTGTATTCTTTTTCAAATTCCGTGTCACTTAAAACAGTGAACTCAAGAGTTTTAACTTTCAAAAATACACCAGACGATGTTCTTGCAGTGTATTGAACAGAGTATGTTCCCTGTTCCAAACTTGTGTAGTTAAGTTTGCCCGTCGTTTCGTCATATGTTAATGAATTGTTGTTTGGTGAAGTAACCTTAACATCAACCACGCAATCTTCAACAACTTCGTCATCTTCATCTTTTACTTCTACTTTTGGGATATACAAATCTCCAGTGTAACTTTCATAAACATATTTTGGCAAAATTCTTTGGGTGTTTTCAACAACTTCAATCGTTGTTTCGCCAACTTCTGCATTTACATAATACTTGGCGGAATATGTTTTGCCACTTTCTGTATATGTGTACTCAATGACATATTGTCCAATTCTGTTTACCTTGAACTTCCCACTTGTAACCGTTACTTCTTCACCAAGTGGACTTGTAACTTTGTATGTTACATCACTGTCTGTTCCGTTCGATCTAAACTTTGCTTGTGGAACAGTGAACTCTTCGCCAACTACTACTGTTGTTTTTGAACCGTCAACACTAAGAACTTTACGGTCAGCGTCAGCGACTTCTTCAGCAAATACAATATTGTTGTTGCTTGCGTTTTTGCTATCAACATATAGTACTGCACCTGCACTAGCAACCGAAGTCATTGATGTTGCAAGTAATGCAAATGCACATGCTTTTTTAATTGATTTTTTCATTATAATGCTCCTACTTTTAATTTAACAAATAGAGTTTATACTATAACAATTTTTTTGTCAACAAATTATCAAAAAAATATTTTTTCAAATCAAACTTTTTTTAATAAATTGCAATTTTTCTCAATTTTGTCGAATATATTGTTTGAATTTAGCAAGCAAATATTGTAACTAATTTTGTCGAATTATAACTTTTTTACACAAAAAAAGAAGGGTACTTTGCAAATACCCTTCCTTTTTTTATGTAGTTTAGTTACCACAAGGTGTTGTTCCACAGTTATTTGATAAAAACGACAAAAGCAAAAGTAGAACTATTATATTAGTGCAGTCGCCACCAAACATACCATGTGTGTCACACCCGCAAATGGAAAGCAAGAACATTAGCCAAACAAGTGAGCATAAGCAATTTCCGTTTCCACCATTAGTAAAACCACCAAGTCCGTTGAATATATTCATCTATGTACCTCCAAATATTTTTTATCTTTATGTTATTATTTTATCTTTTGTACTTCGTCTTTTTTTCTTCTGTCATATCATAATATGAATATATCTAACTTTTGTTACACTTTACATAAACTTTAGAATTTTGTTTTTAAGTTCGTCTATCCCAACATTATTTTTGGCAGATATATACACGCCGTCGGTCAAATTTTTGTTTTCAATTTTGTCGCATTTATTATAAACTTTCAAAACCGGACAATTAATTTTAAGGTCACTAAGCACTTTTTCCACAACACTCACTTGCTCCAAAAAATATGGGTTACTTACATCAATTACGTGCAAAATTAAGTCTGCATCACTCGCCTCTTC
>CAYQLL010000037.1:0-8085 GCA_964418405.1 uncultured Christensenella sp.
TTTCTTCTACATTAAGTTTGTCAATCATACTACAAATTCCAGATGCCAAACCTTTTATCGTTTTTATCACACATAAGTTGCAAGCATCTTTTATGGATATAACACTTTCACGAAATAGTGAGATATTTTTATTGGAAACAGTTTGCTCGCCATTATCCATTAATGCATACTTGTATTTACCTTCCGTGCCTAAAATTTTGATAAGCCCAAGTTCTTTTATGTCTCTTGAAATCGTTGCTTGTGTTATATCAAAATTTGCTGCTTTCAGATATGCAACAAGTTCATCTTGCGATGAAATATCCTTTGTTGAGATGAGTTCAAGTATTTTTGATTGCCTTGATGACCGTGCCATTTTTGTTTACTCCTTATACGCTAAAACCCTTATGAATAAAGGGAATCAGGATGTTTTGAATAATTATACATTTATATTTATTCAACCCATTTAGAATGATTATACACTGAAATTTATAATTATGCAAGCGTTTTTTGTATAATTATTCATACGAATTTTTATGATTATAAACATTGATAAATATTTATAAAATGACTTTGTGTATTTATTCATTTATATACAATCTAAAAAACACGCCCAATTTAATTAAGCGTGTGTTTTTTTACTTATTTTCTTCATCTATCTTATCGCTAATATTTTTCACTTGTTTTGAGTTTTTCTTGTCTTTCTTTTCTTGAGGTGTGAACCAACTTATCACCTTCCCTACCTTAATCACAATTGATGTAGATTTATCAATAGCATACTTTTTACAAATCGACTTTCCAAATATTGTCATACTGGCAACAATTGCACTTACGAGTGATGCAATTATCACACTAAGAGCGGAACTTGACTGCAAAGCAAATTTCACAACAATACTTGCCCCCGCTGCACCAGACAATATTCCGCACACGTCACCAATTACGTCGCAACATATTGACGACACTCTATCTGCCTTGCTTAAAAGTTTTAGTGCTTCCTTTGCTCCCCTAACCTTCTTTGATGCCATCGCTCTAAAAGGTTCGGCGTTTGCTGATGTCGTTGCTACACCAATCATATCAGTTATAATAGATAACGCAACAAACACTATTATTATAAGTACAGCAACCACAACCCCAGTTACACCCAAAACCAATTCGCTGACAATACCAAAACACATAGATAATGCAAACGACAAAACTAAAATTTTAAGCGACCAAGCCATTTGTGACCTACTTTGTTTTGTCACTTGCTGTTTGGGCTTAGGTTTTTGCTTTTCTGAATTTTCCAATTTATTTCCCCTTTATATATATGTACTATTTAATATTTCTTTTTAGAATATTTGCATAGTTAGATTATAAAAAAATGAAGGTAACAAAATGAGTAAACCTTGCGGCATAGGTTCGGTCGGATTTCCCAAATTTCACACTTACCGTCACCGAATAAGCAGTTTCCTTTTCAGTGAAATTATAACACCGAATCGCCACTTAGACCACACTATAATCCCCACAATGTTTGAGTTTAATCTCAACAGTCTAGAAGTTTTCCTTAGCGAACAAATATATTCTTAGCTTTTTTTGCAGTAGTTATTTCATGCACAAAGTTACAGTGATCGTTGACGTCGCCATCACATATAACTTTGGCGTGCAATTCCTAAAAAACCACTCAAAGCAGGCTACTCTGCACACAGCCGTTGACCGCAATGCAGGTTCTTACCCCAGAGAGTACACAAAAGTGTGTGCACCCTTTTGGGTCTCCACGATAATTGGGTCGGATTTTATATGCCATTATAAAACGCCCAAAAATCTTAACTCCCAGCAAGTGCCCCAATTTGGGCAATCAAGGCAAGCACCAGGAACTTCACAGTTGTGCCCGACGATGCTTATTAAATCACATCTTCCAAATATACTTGTTCGACTAGAATACTGCACCTTCAAAATTAGTATAACATAATTTAAAATTTTTTTCAAGAACTTAACACATTATTTTACAAGTTTTTCAACATATCCGTCAAGTTCGTTGACAATCTCAGTAATTTTTCCTTTGTTTATGTCAAGTTTTTCATAACACTTCTTAGAAAGTTCTTTTGCCTCGTCAAAAAGTAAAGAAGCATCGTCAAGCCCACATTCCCCACTCTCTAACTTCTGGGTTATTTCTTCCAATCTTTTTATCATATCTTCAAAACTCATACATTTTCTCCTTTTATTTTTGTGACATTAGTCATAAATTCGCCATCTTGGACTTTTACTTTTATTTCGTCCCCAACCTGTACGCCATTAACACTATTTATGGTATTTCCATTTTTTTGTGCAACTGCATAACCAAGTTTTAAGATTTTGTTTGGATCTAGCTTTCCAATGGTTGCCGTTATGACATTAAGTTTGTGTTCCTTTTGCATTAGTATTATGTTTCTGCTATTTTTTAGCTTTAATAATATTTCATTAATCTCGTGATGTTTTATTTCGCTTATAGTCTTAAATGTTTGAATGATAGCACTCGTCAAACTATAAAATTGTTGATTTTTCTCAAAGTAGAATTCTCTTATTTCACCAGCCAGTCTTTGAATTAACCCCACGCATTTATTTTTTTGTTCTTCGACATCTAGACAACATAGTTCACTAGCAACACTTGGTGTCGGTGCTCTTTTGTCACTAACAAAATCGCATATGGTAAAGTCTGTTTCATGACCTACAGCAGACATAACAAACTTTGTGCAATTATGTATAGTATCAGCGAGATATTCTGTGTTAAATGGTTGCAAATCTTCAATTGAACCACCACCTCTTGCAACAATAATCAAGTCCACATCATAGTTTTCAAAAAATTTCACGCCTTTTGCAATCTCTTTTTCCGCATTCACCCCTTGCACTTTCACTGGATATATAACAATATCAATATATGGGTTTCTTCTATTTCTCACATTGATTATATCTTGAATTACAGCCCCTTCTTTACTTGTTACAACACCAATTCGTTTTATATCGGTTGGCATAGGCTTTTTCGCTAATTTGTCAAAATATCCGAGTTTTTCAAGTTTCTCTTTTAGTGCAGTAAACTGCTTGTAAAGTTCACCTATTCCATTTTGTGCAATTTTTACAACATTAAAATTGAGTTTTCCGCCCTTTGCATAGTATCTAGGTGTTCCAGTAACTATAACACTGTCGCCATTTTTGAAATTAAAATCATCTAAGGAAAAACAAACACAAGACAGACTCGCACTTTCGTCTTTAAGTATAAAATAGGCAACTCCCCGAACTATGCTCAGTCCAGAAATTTCACCTACAACATTTATATTAAATAAAAGTTCTTCAGCGTCAAAAATTTGTTTAATATATTTTGATAATTGTGACACTGTCAAAGCTTTTGTGTTAGTCTCCATTGTCATCCTTTAAGATTACAGCGAGAATACCATTTACAAAAGAATAACTTTTGTCCGTCCCATATCTTTTTGCAAGGTCTACTGCTTCATTAATAATTACAGGTTTTGGTGTTTGTTTATAATAAAAATATTCCGTAATTGCCAAAGAAATAATTGCTCTGTCAATTTTGTATATCCTGTCCAATTCATAATTTTTCAAATTGCTTTTGATTTTGTCTTCAATTTCAACCTTGTTCTGAAAATATAAATCAACAAGCATACTTGCGAATTGTTGGCCTTCTTTATTTGTTAAATTTTCGATATCAAAAAGAATATTCATATCATCATTTGATATAAACAAACTTTCATAAATTTTTTTGAATGCTACTTCGCGTGCTAATACTCTCATATTCCTCCTTATCACAAAATTCCCAACACTTGTTGGGAATTTTGCTATATTTGTTCTTCCGTTTTAAAGTCAACACCAACTATGTGAACGTTGATTTTGCCGACACGCATATCAACCATTGATACGATGTTGTTCTTTATGTTTTCTTGTACTCTGTAGGCTATATCAGGTACATTTATCCCATTAAATATTTTAATATAGACATCAACATTAAGTTGTCCTGTTTGTGACATTTTAATTCTTACACCAGTTGAATCTGATTTATTGAACAATCTTTTCATTTTCATCCAAAAAGAATCTTCAAGCGATGCAACACCACTTATCTCTTTTGTTGCCAAAGAAATAATTGATAACAAAATATTCCTGTCACAAGTGATTTTGCCTTTGTCTTCATTAAATTCATTAATTAGTTCTGACACAATTTTGTCCCCTTTTCTTAAATTATTATATTGCTAAATATATTTTTTATCATTTTTAATGACATTTCAACATAATTACATATATATAATAACATAATCTAAAAGGTTTTGCAATTATTCTACGGGAATTATTTTTATATTCTCAATAGATTTTGATGTTTGTTCTTTAACAATTTGCACGATTTGGGCAACTTGCGAACTTTCAAGATTGGCACATTTTACAATAACGTTAACATTACTTGCAGAATTAGTTACAATAACATCTTCAAAGCCCTTTGCTTTGATAAGTCCTTCCATAACAAGTTCTGCTTCCATTCCGTTCACAATTTCAAGTTTTTTTGCTTCGGCATTAGCAATTGCTTCCGCAGATGAATTTGCACTTGTTATAATAGAATCATAGTATAAAAGTTCTTGGTCTCTTGTTGATTGTCTGTCCGTTCTGTATGTGTCAAAATAATTTGCCGTTGTAACCACATCGCTACCAGTTTGAGTAGTTGCATTATTGTTTAATGCAACATTTAAGTATCCCGTCACTCCAAGCAAAAGTACCATTGCCACCAAAATAAAAATCTTTGTTCTTTTCTTTAACATAATAATTCTCCTTTTATTCACCTATTAAAATTTCTATGTTACTTGTTTCAACATCCAAAAGTGCTTCCACTGCTTTTTGCAGTTGTAGTCTTGTGTTTATATTTTTTGCCCCGCTTGCCACAATGATCACGCCACTAACTTTTGGCAAATTTTGCTTTAGTACTATTGGAGTGTTTTTCCCTGAAACTGAAACCAAAATCAAGTCTTGTGTTTTTGTTGTCTTTGTTGTGGTTGTCCCAGACACTTGTGAACTTGTTGTCACCTCCTCATCACTTGTTGCATAAACATACTCAATTCCGCAAGATAATGTTATCATAACATTTACTTTTCCCGCACCTTGTATATGCCCCAGTACACTTGCTAGTTTATTCTCTAAATAGTTTGCATATTCCTCTGTTGTGAGAGTTGTTGTTGTCACATTTTCTGTCTTTTTGCCAGAAAATGAAGTTGAGTAAATCAAAAGCAAAACCGCACAAAAAATGACAACAATAATTATCTCAATATGCTTAATATTTTTAATTTTCGCAAAAATATTTGCTTTGCTTTTCTTTTTATCATCCACTAAATTCAATAGCCTCCTTGTCTATATCCAAAACAGAAAGAATAACAATTTCAACTTCTTTCTTTATATCTATATGCTGACCATTATTTTCTATAACCAAATTCGATAAATCGACATAAATATTTTCAATGACCATATTTGATGTAAAGATATCCGCATATACGCTAATCTCAATATTTTGATAGCCTTTGCTTATAAGTTTTGCATCAATTTCATTTTTTAGTGCTGTAAGTTTATCTCTATTCATTTGATATATAAAATCATTTTGCAGTTCAATATCACTTGTTGTAATAAATGATGTGTAGTCGTTTTTATAGTTTTTAATAATGTTTGGAAGTGGTGCAATAATTACCAAAATTATGACAAAGTTAAATATGTTTTTGATGTGCGACGACATATTGCCACTTGGCAAAAATAAATCAATTAGTACAGATAAAATACATATTCCCGCAATTGACACAACCCAAGATGATAAAGTTGTCATACCTACCTCCTAAAATATATTTGCTGTGCACATAACCATACCAAGAATTAAGACATAAGAAAAAGCACAACCCAAAATTAAAACAATAAGCAAGTAAACATTTTTTGAAAGCATTGATATAAAATTTGAAATTTTTGGATCAGAAATTGGTTGAAGTATTGCCGAAGCAAGTTTTAGTGCAAACATATAAATAACAAGTTTCAAAACTGGCACTAAAATAGTTGCAAGAAGCACAATAAGTCCACAAAGTCCAACTGAGTTTTTGATTAGAACACTGCTTGCGATAATCAAATTAAATCCGTCCGCAAGATACGAACCAACAACTGGCACTGAATTTTTTATTGTGTATTTTGCTGTTTTTATAGATATTCCATCCACGCTTCCCGCACTTATTCCCTGAATTGCCAAAAATGCCGAAAATATGGTAAAAACTATTCCAATTATCCACTTAAATAAACTTGAGAAAAAGCTAGAAAACTTGTCCAATTTGATATTGTTTGACAAATTTCCAACAATACTAAATACCATTGAAACAATAAAAATAGGTAAAAGAATTTTGGTAAAAACTGAAATGATTGACCCGCTAAGTACTGCAACAGTTGGTTGATAAATTCCAACCGACACATTCCCGCCAATTGCAGTCATAAGCGTCAAAAGCACTGGCATAACGGCATCAATTTGATTTTTTATAGAAATAATTGTGTTCGAAGTGTATGACACCATTTGAGTGATTGAACCGCACAAAATTGCAATTATTGAACCAAAACAAACAAAATGAATAACATCGCCAAGAGACTTATTTTTTGACTCTGGTCTTGAGGAATTGACAAGACTAAATGTCACACCAATCGAAATAATTAAACAAATTATTGGAATAAATGCCAAAATATCTTCAAAAATTAAATTACAAACTGACGAAAATAGCGACTGCTGATTTTGTGAGAACTCGCCACTTAGTAGTTTTTGCACTTTGTCAAAAAAACTTGCCGACCCGATTATCTCTTTTTCTTGACTATCTAACGAAGAAAAAATTTCTTCCAAACTTGAAAAATCTAGGTTATCTAGTTGTGATAAAACATTTTCAGTAATCTTTTCCTCTATTTCGCTTTTTGTTAAACTATCGTCACAATAAACAACGCCATTCTCATTTTGCTTGGAAACAAATGAAATTGACACACATAAAAATGCAACCAAAATGCAAAGTACAATCTTTTTCATGGCAACAACTCCATAATTATATCAATAACATTGGTTACAATTGGCATTGCGATAAAAAGTATTAAAATTTTTCCAGCAAATATGATTTTGTTACCAATGCTTGCATTCCCGCTATCACTGCACAAGTTTGCACTAAATTCAGTTAGATATCCAATACCTATAATTTTCAAAATGATTTTGAAAAGCCCAATGTTAAGTCCTGTTTTTTCCACAAGACTTGTAAACGAGGAAATAATCTCAAATATGTAGTTTATTGTTTGACTAAGCACCAAAATTCCACCACAAACGCCAATAATTATCGCAATTTCCGGTTTCATTGGTTTAACAATAATCACGCACATACAAGTAACAAGACCAATACCTATAATTTTTATTATTTCCATAAGCCCTCAAAACCCAAAAAGATTTTTTACAGTGTCAAAAAGAGTGCCGATTAAATCAAGCACCATAAGTAAAACAATAATAAGTCCAGACAAGGTTGAAAAAGTTGCAATTTCTTCCTTGCCTGTTTGTTTTAACACCTGCCCCACTACTGCCGAGAGTATCCCAACAGCGGTTATTTTGAAAATAATTTCAACACCCATAATTTTCCCCCTAGATTATAAGTAAACACACAAGAACGCCAATAATTACCCCAAGTTTAATAAAGAGTCCCGCATATTTTTTACATTCTTCACTTGCATTTTCATAGTACTCATTTATTTTTGTTAAATATGAGTCAATTTCTTTTGCTTGATTTGTTGCATCGTATTTTCCTAAACTTGAGAAAAATTTTACAAGTAGTTCTTTTTCATCTTTTTTTAGTATCGTAACTTTGTCCAAAATTTCTTCGCTGACTTTTTGTTTATCTTCAAGTGTAGTGCATACCTTTGTACAAATTGATGCAAGGTCAACACTAGAAATTTTTGCAATATTACTTTCTATTATATTTTTAAGTTTTTCTTGTGAAAATGAAACATCCAGTTCAATGTTTTTCATAAAAAGTTGAAGCGACGAGAAAAATTTTCTGCGAGAGATATAGTACATTGCAAGTTTGTATCCAAGAAACGAAAAGCAAAAAATAATACACAAAA
>CAYQLL010000038.1:0-7998 GCA_964418405.1 uncultured Christensenella sp.
AGAAGAAAGTACAAACACAATTTACCTAAGACCAGAAACTGCACAAGGAATTTTTGTCAATTTCAAAAACATACTAAGAACAACAAGAAGCAAAATGCCAATGGGCGTTGGGCAAATTGGAAAATCATTTAGAAATGAAATAACCCCAGGAAACTTCATTTTCCGCCAAAGAGAATTTGAACAAATGGAACTTGAATTTTTCTGCGAACCGGGCACTGACCTTGAGTGGTTTAGCTATTGGCGAAACTATTGCAAAGATTGGCTTGTTAATTTTATGGGCATAAAAGAAGAAAATTTAAGACTAAGAGACCACGAAAAAGAAGAACTTTGTTTTTATAGCAAAGCAACAACCGACTTTGAATATAAATTCCCGTTTGGCTGGGGTGAACTTTGGGGTGTTGCCGACAGAACAGATTACGATTTAACTCAACATGCAAAAGAGTCCAAGCAAGCGCTTGAATATCTTGACCCAATCACAAATCAAAAATATGTTCCATATGTGATTGAACCTTCGCTTGGGGTTGATAGAATGTTTTTAACAGTACTTTGCGACGCATATAACGAGGAAGTTTTACCAGATGGCGACACTCGCACTGTGCTTAAAATGAAGCCACACCTTGCACCTTACAAAGTTGCAATTTTGCCACTTTCCAAAAAACTTGCTGACAAAGCGGACGAAGTTTATCTTAGTCTTATCAAAAAGTTTTCTTGCACATATGACGAAGCTGGGAGCATTGGCAAGCGTTATCGTAGACAAGATGAAATTGGTACTCCAATGTGCATAACTGTTGACTTTGACACCTTGCAAGATGATTGTGTAACTGTTCGCGACCGTGACACCATGGAGCAAGTCCGCATAAACATTGCCGACCTTGAACAATACATTCAAAATGTAATAAATAACTAAATTGATTAAAAAGTGAATCTTTTATTGTGATTGATTCACTTTTTTTATGCAAAAATATGTAACTAATTAAAAAATAATATTATAAAATGATTGACAAATTGTGGCATATATCGTAATATTGTCTATGTGTTTTCAAGGTGACCCCATCACCTTAAAACACATCCCACCCCAAATTTAATGCTAATGTTGCACAGTGGTAGTGCACTCGCTTGGTAAGCGAGAGGTCACGGGTCCGATTCCCGTCATTAGCTCCAAACAAAATAAAACCCTAAAACTTGGCATTTTTGCTAGCAACGGGTTTTATTTTTTTCTTGCCCCCACGGCTATTATAGAACCTTTCAAAATGTGCTTGATTTTTGTGTTTTATTTTCAAGTTCAAGGGAGTTATATATTGACTTTTATACCTTTGTTTGATATATTAATTGTACTATCGATGAAAAAATTTAATATATGTGAGGTTTGTATGAAAAAATTTGTTAGTTCAATTCTTGTTTGTATGTGCCTAGCAATTTGCGGAGTTATGCTTGTTGCTTGTGGTGGTGGACAAAGTAGTGTTCAATCACACACTGAGCACGAGTGGGGTGAGTGGGAAGTGAGAGAGCAACCTTCTTGTGGTCGCTATGGCATAAAAATTCGTTATTGCCAAATATCTGGTTGTGGGGAGTTTGAAGAACAAAAGATTGAAATGATAGACCATAGTTGGGTGCTAGAGAATACTGAAAATTATAGTTGCGAAAACCCTACATACTATTATTATCGTTGTGAAAATTGTGGAGAAACCAAACGTGAAGAAAGTAAATCAAGTGGGCATAATTTTGTTTTACAATCAGAGAAACCAGCCACATGCCAAGAAGTTGGATACAAATCTTATATATGTGAAAAGTGCGGAGCAAGTTACGATGAAGTAATTTCACAACTTGACCATAACTATGAATATAAAAGTCATATTTTGGCAACTTGCAGTGAATATTCGTATGATCTTTATGAATGTACAATGTGTAAAGCCAGAATAAGAGAAAATATTGGAAATAGCTATGACAAAAATAATCACAACTATAATCAAGGCGAACCATTCGAAGCTCAATGTGAGCAAGCGGGTGGAACATGCTACAGATGCATAGATTGTTGGTATGATTACGTTGAATATGATTACGAAAATCAACCTGCACTTGGGCATAACTATAAAATTGAGCATATCGATGCAACTTGCACATCTTGTGGTCGAAATTATAATCATTGCACAAGGTGTGGTAGTGGATATTATGACAATTTGACAGATGAACCAGCGATTCCACACACATACAGTTGGGAAACTCAAAGTTTACCAACTTGCACAAGCACTGGAACAAAATATGGCGTGTGTCAAGTATGCGGGGCTAGCACATACGAAGACATTGAGAAACTCGCACTTAACTATGATGACTATGGCTTGTGCGGGAACTGTAACACAAGTTATTACTATATTGACACATGGTATTCAAGCATATACGGACTTAATACAGAAGTTGCAAAAACGCTTGAAATTGCAAAACTACCAACAACATATGTAAAAGATTCCACCACATATCAAATAACTAAAATATCTTCTTATTCTTTCCAAAATAACGCAAAAATTAAAAAATTGATAATTCCAGAAGGTATAACAACAATTGGCACTAGTGCTTTTAGTAATATGACGGCACTAGAGGAAGTTATTATTCCAAGCACAGTTACACAAATAGATTATTATGCATTTTCAGGTTGCACAAACTTAACAACAGTTTACTTTAATACAAACAATTTTGCAGCAGCAGACAAAATTATGGTAAATATTTTTGAAGGTTGCTCTAAACTAAAGTACATAATTTTTGGAAGTAATGTTACGGCTGTGCCAAACTCAATTTATTGTGGTACGGCAGTGGAAAGTTTGGAATTGCCAGACACAATTGTAGCAATAAACCCAAGCGCAATGCGTGGAGTTACATCATTAAAATCAATAACTGCACAAAATGTATCTAATGTTGGAGCATATGCATTTGCGGAATGCACATCGCTACAATCTGTAACATTGCCAAACGTTACATCAATAGATAACGATGCATTTTCAGGTTGCACAAGCCTAGCAAGCATTTCTTTCCCAAAAGTTGAATTAGTTGATGATAGAGCGTTCGAGAATTGTGGCGAACTTAACCTTAATATCCCAACATCAGTGACTAGGATAGGAACTAGTGCGTTTGAAGGTTGCTGCAAGATAACAAACATCACATTGCCAGAATCACTACAGTATATTGGTAGCGATGCATTTAGTGGTTGTGGTACAATTGAGGAATTTAATGCACTAGATAATATAGAGGAGTTATATCCGGTGTTCAAGGTGACAGATATTGTAAAACAAGCAAATGTTAGTACCTCAAATGTACAGTTACTTGCAAAAGGTCAAAAAACCAAAAAACTTACATTCACAAGTGGTGAGGTCAATGAACAAACTTTCGAAAGAACTTATTCATATATGAGTTACGATATTGAAACACTTGAACTTAGCGAGGGTGTTGGGCTTGTTAGAGTGTACAATATTCTTCTATCAAAAATAATCTTACCAAAAAGTATCACAGTTATTCCAGAAAATGCATTTGGTTGGGCGCAGATTAGAGAACTTGAATGCAAAGGGAATATAACAACTATCGGTAAAAATGCATTCTTTTATGCAAATATGAAAGATTGGTATGTTCCTACATCTTTAACAACGGTTGAAGGTAACTTGGGCTTTAATGGTAATTCCAGCACAGAGACTTTGCAAAATATTTATATTTCAGACCTTTCCGCTTGGCTTAACATTGATTTTCAAAATAACTCTTGCCCAATAACATCAAACACTAAGGTTTATGTGAATGAAGAACTTATCAGCGAATTAGTTATTCCAGAAAATGTTACAAAAGTTAAAAATATTCAAAATTGGTCCAATTTAACAAAACTAACAATGCACAAAAATGTTGAACTCTCAAGTTTATGTTTGTCAGGCTTAAATAATTTGGCAGAACTAACCGTTCCAAACTCAACAAAATTTAGAGAACTTTTTGCAATAAATGGATATGTTACGAATAGCACACTCAAAAAGGTTACAGTCCTTAGTGGTGACATTGAAAGCAGTTGCTTTAGTGGTTTTCGAGAACTAGAGCATATTGTGTTGCCAGATGATTGCAAGGTTATTAACTCCTCTGCATTCAATGGTACAAAACTTTCAAAACTAACGACGCTTTCATCTCCAGATGCAGAATTTGCTTTACCAGAAAGCTTAACAAAAATTGGAAAAGATGTATTTAATAAAAATACATATCAAGGAATACAATTGGACAAAGTTGTTGTAACTGACCTAGCAAAATTTGCAAATATTGAATTTGAGAATGTATATTCAAACCCAGCATACACTGCCAAAGAAATTGATATGCCAACAACTCTAAATGTTGGCAAAAATCAAAAAGTTTCGCCATATGCTTTGGTTAGAATTGAAAATCTTGACACAATTAGTGTAGATGGTGGCAACACAAGTGTAACTTATGATGAAAATGGACTTGTCACAACATATAATAGTAAAAAATACTTAGTGAGAATTAACAAAAGTAGCGAAAATCAACCAAACTTATCTGGAATTAATTATATAGCACCATATGCATTTTGTGGATATACTCTTAAATCTATCAATTTCAATGTTTCCAGTTTGGAAGAAATTTGCGAAGGCGCACTATACAATTGTTCAAACTTAGTTGGCATTTCCCTACCATTTATAAACAAACCAAATGCCAAAACAAGCGAAGATTACTTAGTTCACAAAATGTTTGGTAAACAATCATTCCAAGGTGCAACAAAAATAACTTGCAGTGTTGGAGATTATACCAAAGAGCAAGTAGATTATTACGTTCCTTCAACACTTCAAAATATCGTAATTAGTGGAGATAAGGTTGGAAATAAGGCATTTTATAATATCGATTCCTTAAAATCTATTAGTTTTGTAAATGTTACATCAATTAGTGGTGGAGCAATGGAGGGTGTCTCACATTTATCAAGTATTTATCTCAATTATGAAACAATGAGCGATTATGATGCCGGTGGTTCTCCATTTGCTAGAACAAAGTTTACTGGCAATAATGTTGAAGTAACTTTTGGCAGTAATGTTACATATGTTCCAAAATATATGTTCTATGAAAACACATCAATAACAAAATTGAACTTAAAAAATTCCAAATGTACGAAAATAGGATATGGTGCTTTCAAAGATTGTCCAATTTATCAATTGTATTTGCCAACTTCATATTCTGTTACATTTGAGCAAATAAACAATTCAGACCTAAATCGAACTATTCCAAACGAAAATATAATTGAAATTGGCTCATACAAGGAAGATCAAACAAATCTTGATTATTTGAAACAATATGCCGTAAATTGGTACGATTATAACAAATATCAAATCGGCGGCTACACATTCGAGAGTATAATTAAAACAACGGAAAATGGCTTTGTTTATGCTCAAACTGCTTTAGGTGCAACAAAAGAATTGTCGAAAATAATAGCATATGTGGGCGAGGGGGATGAAGTTGCCTTGCCGGAATCTCTTAATGACAGGGAGTACACATTTAGTTCAGGGTTGTTTGCAGGCTCCAAGGTGAAAAAAGTTACTTTACCAAGTTCGCTTACTGAAATTCCAAGTGGAATGTTTTATAATTCAACAATTGAAACAATTGAGTTTGGTTCTTCAGTTAAGAAGATTGGGGCAGAAGCATTTACGGGTTGTAATAATCTAATGAATGTCATCTATAAAGGTACAATTGCCGATTGGTGCAATATATCCTTTATGTGTTATGGGGATAGGAACATCTTCACCTGCAACCCGCTTTCTTGTGCTGAAAACTTTATAGTCGATGGAAGTAGGGTTTGTGATCTAATTATTCCAGAAGGTGTAAAAAATATTTATTCATATGCATTTTATGGCTATAGTTTTGATTCAGTAACTCTTCCGGGGACATTAAAGAGTATTGGAAGTTATGCATTTAGCAAATTGGGGAGATTCAATTTTACTGGAACACTTGCAGATTGGTGTCAAATTTCATTTGATTATAATCCTTTAACTTTGACGAAACAACTAGTTATCAATAATGAAATTGTAACAGATTTAGTTATTGAAGGAACGGAAATAATCTCCAAAAATGCATTCAAGGGTGCTAACTTTGACAGCATAACAATAAAATCAGATGTTAAAAATATTAGTGAATCAGCATTTGAAAATGTTAGTGCAAAAACATTGACACTACAAGACGGACTTGAAAAGATATACACAAAAGCATTCATGTTGGCAATCTTTGAAAATACAAGACAACTTGATTTGCCATCAACACTAACATACATTGGCGAAAGTGCGTTTAACGGTACATTACTTGATGAAGTTGAGTTTAATGAAGGATTACTAGAAATTGGAGATAGTGCATTTGGTGGAACAAATTTAACAAATATTGTTTTGCCAAACAGTCTAACAACTATTGGGAGTTGGGCGTTTTCTGGTTTGAATCTAACAAGTGTTGAATTTGGAAATTCGCTTAAGCAAGTAGGTTCCTATGCATTTAGGGGTACAAAAATATCTAGTTTGGTGCTTCCAGCAAGTATCGAAGAAATAGGATATAATGCATTCGCGAATATCAAAACTTTAGAGAATGTAACAATAAATAGTAAAACTGTTAGTTTTGGTAGTGGAGCATTTGATGGCGACGACAGCATAATGATGGTAAACTTTGATGGCACTGCAAGTGAATGGGCAGTAAATATATTCTATAACGAAAAAGCCAACCCACTATACTATGCTAAAAAATTGTATCTTAATAATGAACTGGCAACAAACATCGTGATAGAAAATGTTAAAAGCATAAATAGTTATGCATTTGTAAACACACAACTAGAAAGCGTTGAACTAAAATCTGGACTTGAAACAATTTGTGATAATGCATTCTTAAATGCAACATCACTAACTCAAATTATAATTCCAGAAGGTGCGACGAGTGTTGGGACACGTGCATTTGAAGGTATTTTGACTTTAACAAAAGCAATTTTGCCAACAACACTTACTCAAATGGGGCAAAATATATTTGCCGGTTGTACAAGTTTAACTGAATTAACTATTCCATTCTTTGGCACAACTTTAAACGACAAGACTATTGCAAGCATTGCAAACACATCTTCACTTAAAATTGTGACTATAACAAACGCTTGCAAAGTGCCAAATAATGCATTTAAGGATATATCAACTTTGACAACAGTAAATTTGCCAAACGTTGTAACTTCCATTGGCTCGTTTGCATTTAGCGGATGCGATAACTTGAAGCAATTGGAATTATCTAGTTCGCTTACAACTATTGATTATTATGCATTTGGCGACTTTGATTTGCAAGACACCACCAAAAGATTTGATGTTCTTAACTACACTGGCACGATTAGTGATTTCTGTGCATTAAAATCATATGTGCGTTTGTTCGCTTCAACAAGTAAATTCCTATTTGGTGGGCAAGAACTATTAGACCTAACAATCACAAGCGATATAACATCAATAAGCGATTATCTATTCTCATATTCAACATTCAATAGTGTTTCAATTGATACGAAAGAAACTGGCAAGGGGACTTTCGAACATTCAACAATAAATAACTTAACTTTTGGGAATAATGTTAAGAAAGTAAATGAATACTTCGCAGAATATGCCAACGTAGCAAATGTAACACTAAATGCTGGTTTGGAGTATATTGGCCGAGAGGCATTCTATAAAAACACAGGTTTGACAAATGTCTATATTCCAGATTCCGTGCAACAAATTGATTTGTATGCGTTTGGCGGTTGTACAAAGTTGACATCTGTTGATTTGCCTATGATAATTGAGAACAAAATAACGCCTAAAGATTTACTTGGCAATTTTGATGATACTATGCTTGATGATATCGGTCTGCAAGTAAATGTTAGAGGTGGGACATATATTAGTGGATTTAATGGCACTCATATTCAAAAAGTAACTTGTGGTAGCACAATCACATCCGTTGAAGAAGGTGCGTTTTATGATTGTGAATATTTGAGCGAGGTTA
>CAYQLL010000039.1:0-2036 GCA_964418405.1 uncultured Christensenella sp.
TTAATTTTTCCGCCTGTCAAAACTAATTTCGAGTTACCTTTTACTTCAACAGGACCATTCATGGTACCGCCACTCATATTGCATACAACATTGCTGTTCATGAGTATTGGGGCACTACCACTGGCACATGTACCATTTTGTATATTGATTGTACCCGTTGCACCACTCATATTGTATATTCCCCAATCTCCAGTGACGTTAATCGTGCCATTATAAATATTCAATGTCGCACTGCCTGCTATGTAAAGACCACTACCTGCTCCAGTGATTGTTCCATTGTACAAATTAACGGTGCTATTCTCCAAACCCGCTATAGTAGAATAACCCGAAACACTTGTATATGTTCCATTATATATATTAAGCACTGAGTTGCCACTTGCATAAGCAACATTGATGTTACCTGTTGCAGTGAGATTTAAACCATATTGTGAATTACCAAAATTGAAAGTCGCAGTTCCATAAACATTCAATGTCTTTTTCATTGTAAGGGTCACATTTGTTGATGAATATAGTGTCAAACTCTTTCCGACATTGTTTGTTTCTTCTTCTGTTCTTGCCGTCAAAATATCCAGTGTGTCGCCATCGCTCGCACCGTCAATCGCTAATTTTAAGGCATTAGTTGTGCCATTATATCCTATTTGTTTTGTAACATTATATACATCGCTTGCTTCCCATCTCGCATACAATGTCACATTTTGTGCTGGCGCTGTTAGAGAATTTGCGGTTGATGTGATTAGTGTTGCACTATTTGAAATAACCACATTCCCAACATAGCCGTTTAGTTGCTGATCTGGTGTGGTCGAACTAGATGTTGCTTCCGCACCAACGAATATAGAATTTGTTGTATTATATCTTATCTTACCTTTTGCTTCCGCTGATTTCACTATTTGTACGCCGTCCAAATAACCATATGTATAACTGCCATCGTAAATCAAATCAAAACTATGCCAACCCGACGACAAACTACTCCATGCAGTTGTTGATGTTGCGGAATAATAACCCGCACCACCGCTCGTCAGTGCTACGTATACGACATAATTTATATTTCCGTTTGTGTTTTCAATGTTATATCCGCCTAACTCTGTGCAAGAAATCAATCTTGTCATATTTGACCAGTCATTCATATAGCCTTCAACGTGTATGCTAAGTTTGTCTGTGTACATATAGTCACGACCATAGTTCACGTAGCCATTTGTAGGAATATCATAGTACCAACCCTTGAATGTGTAACCATATTTGGTTGGCGTTGGTAAATCTGTGTAGGTTTGTCCATATGTAACAGTTTTTGTTGTTGGTGTGACTGAACCATCATTCGCGTTAAACGTCACCGTGTAGGTGTTTATTGTCCAAGTTGGTGTTAAGGTCACGTTGCCGTAGGCTTTAGCTGGTATTGACAAGGTTGTTGTCGTGGCGGTTGGCAAGGTGTCACTGTGATTTGTATCCGACCAAGCGACTGTGTAGCCACCGTGAGTGTAGCCAACTCTTGCGTTGGTGCTAAGTGTCTTTGTCTGGTCGCTACTTTTTGCGTAGTATGAAACAGTCGTGCCTGATAACGAACCTAAGCCTAAAATTGTGGCTGTGAACTGTTTTGTTTGAATATATTTACCATTTGCGGAGATGTATTTACTAGAAAAAACACTCGCGTCAGCGTCCTTCTCACCCGTGTAGTACGCGATATATTCCAAACTACCGCGCAATGCAAAATCAAGTTCCGGTACCGTTGATTGGTCGTTCACGTAATCATCAGTAATTTTTATTGGTTGACTCTTCGACACAACACTACTCGTACTATCACTATCCAATTCAATCTTTTCTATGCTCGAGTGACCATCTAGGATAAAGTATGAAGATCCCGCTCCTGTTTTACATGTACCTATCTTTATTTTGTTACTCTCTAAGCTACCAATAGTAACCGAGCCTTCGGTGCAATCCACAGCGCAAGAGGTTCCCTTCTCCTCGTCGACAAAATTTTCAAAAGTACCGCCAGTAATAATTGCATCTGCTCTGTAAAACGACACACCGTTCTTAAATGTTCC
>CAYQLL010000039.1:2136-7998 GCA_964418405.1 uncultured Christensenella sp.
TTAAATGTTCCACCCGTAATTGTAACATTACATTCTTTTGTTACTCCACCAATATTAAGAAAACTTGTGAACGTTCCACCCGAAATGTTCATTGTCAGATTCTCTCCACTCATCACATAAACCGCTGCAGAGGTTTCATCCATGCTGTTACCACCTATTATTGTCGGGGTGTCCTTTATCGTCAAATTAATATCTCCATTCACACCAATTCCAATACCAAAACCACTTCCCTCCGTTTGGCTAGAAATCTTTGCACTACCCGAGATTGTGACTTCGGCATTCGAAATTGTTGGTTCCTGCACCGAAAAGCAATAAATACCGTTACTAGTCCCTGCGATTTTCCCACCAGAAACATTTAATTTCTGCACCGCACCAACCATACAAATTGCCATATTGCCAGAAATGTTCGAATTTTCACCCACATTCAAACCGCCAGAGCTCGTCGCGTTTTCATCTAAAATCGTAATCCCACCTGCACAAACTACCTCACCATTGACATTTGTTGTTCCACAATTCAAAATACTAATCGCATTTAGTGCATCTTCATCTTCCCCAGGCGTGTAGGAGTTAACCACTTTTGAACTAGCCGTTATTGTGAGTGTCCCATTGTTTGTGATAAGTCCACTCCCAGGAAGCACCTCATCGTCACCAATTGTCACGCTATAAGCACCCTGTAAGGTAAGGACTTTGGGGTTAGTGAGAGTTGCGTCACTTTCTCCAAGTGTCACTGCCACACCTGAATTTATTGTTATATTGTATGAACCAAGGTCAACAGTCACATCACTCTCAACCGCTTTTATAGTTATATTTTTATCTATTACTATATTTTTAGTAAATAAAGAACTTCCAACTGCTCTAAAAACACAAATAACATCGGCAGAATTTGCATCTGCCAATGCCTTTTCGAGTGAATCATAATATTTGTCGTAACTGCCAGCAGTCCCCGCTATGTAACAAACTTTGTTATCTGCATAGATAAGTCTCCCTGACGTGTTAATGTTAAGGTTTGAAAGTGCATACACGCCGTACGAGAACAAACCCGCAATTACCATAAGCATTCCGACTATTAGTGAATATAATGTTAATTTTCTCCTTTTTGAATTATCCATAACTTCAAAATCCCTTTTAATTACATTTTTCCAAATTCAATATTATTGATGTGTTTTATTTGCTTTGTTAGTCCGTAAATAGTTTATACAGGTGTTATCACAAAACCAAACAACTTTGGTTCAGTGCTCGGCACACCAACCCCACTCAATGCACTCAAATCTTCAGCATGGAACTTGACATATATCGTGCCTTTCCCTTTTTCCGCCAAAGTTATTGAACACGAATCACTATATGTGCCTGTTTGTGACGTTGAAAATTGGCAGGTTACCTTTCCATAGTATAACCCACTAGATTTTGCAAATGCACCATCTGATGTGTCGGTTTGTATTTTCAGTGAATATGGCACAGTGTAGTTGTCAAAGTTAAATTTTATGATGATATCATAAACAGTGCTTGTTGAATTGTTAAGGAAATAAAAGCCATTTCCGAGTGATAAATTTACATTTGATTGAATTACTCTTTCCGCAAGCAAGGTGGAATTATCTGAATAAGCAGTTGTTTCAGTTTGTCCAGCACCACTTATGTGTGTGGCACCGACTTTCAACTCTGCCTCTGGAGCGTCATAACTGATTGTGCCAGAAATGGAGTAGTTAACTTCTGTGGCAGCATAAACGCCCATAACAACCACACCAAAAAACAAACACAATGTTGATATAAAAAATAAGATGTTAAGCTTTTTTTTCATTGACCCCTCCAACTTGACAAAACGCAAGTCCACTCCACAACAAAAAGGCACAAAACTTTTTTGTTGGTATTATTATATATAATATTAGCGTATGTGTCAAACAATTTAACCAATTTTTTTACATTTTTTTAGTGCAATTTTATTTTAAGCATTTGTGGCAGTTATTATACAATATTAGCGCAAGATTTGGTGCCTGTAAGATGAGAGAAATGGATCATTGATAGAATATAAAGCAAACCGTGTCTTTCCAAACGTACGACAGTGTGCGAGAGAATCAGAAGGCAAACCGAGTGCGGTTGGACTTGGAGATATGCTCGCTTTCGCTCGATATGACACAAGTTGAGCCGAGTGCGTTTACACTGGGGGCACACTCCCCCGCGATGCGGGGGCGGTGTGACACCACTGGTGTCACGCCAAACATCTGAAAGATGTTAGTGTGCCCCAGAGCGAAAACGAAATAACAAAAAAACCTCACACACTGTGAGATTTTTCTCGGATGTTTAGTTTGGATAGAAGTCAAAAACAAATGAAATTGTGTATGTGAAATTATTGTTGGACGAATTTATACTTGTCATTGTGTAGACAATTTGTCCAGTGGCGTTTTTGGAAAAATTGACAAGGTCGGCGTTTGTTTGATTTTTTGTGACGGTCAATGTTGACTTTTCATTTTCAGTGTACAAATATTCCTTTGAGCCGAGTTTATAGTACGTGTCAACACCAAAACTTAGCGAGAAATTTTCGCAAGTGTTTACGCTAACATCGTCGTTGCTAACTTCTATGCTTGTTTGTTTGTTTTTTGGTGCCATAAGAATGCTTGACAAAATGTCATAAGTCCTGTTGTTTTTGTACAAGTGAATTTGTTTAATTTTCAAGCAATCGCTAGCATCAGTGCTATACACATAATCGCCGTTTTGCGTTGTTATGCTGGTTGGGGTGATTATGACTTCGTCAAGACTGAGTGTGCCGTTAAGGTCAACAATTTTGTGTGCCACAAAAACAATGTTATCTTCAGACGAAGTTAACATTTTTGACTGTGGCTCAAAAATATAGCCACTTTTTTCAGGATAGATTGTGATACTGTTTGCTTTCACTTCAAAAGAAAATTTACCATCGTCATTTGTTGTGGCGAATCTTCTTTCAGACGTGCGAATATCCACACCGACTAGCGGTGCATTGTCAATATACACTCCACCCGCGACGCTGAGTAGTTGCTTGTTTGAATTATCTTCGCACGCCGAAAGTGTAAAAACGAACATTAGCATCAATATTAAAAACAGCACTCTTTTTGTTTTCATATTTTTAGTTTAATGCATTTCTCAAAAATATGCAACAAATTTACAAACAATAATTTTCGTGTTAATAAAATTTTATCGGGAATGTTTGAATGCGTTTTTAGGTTTAATATTTTTATAGTTGAATAGTTATTCAACTGATAACAGGATAACCTTTGCCTTCTTCATTTTGATTATGAGATATTCCTTTGGAGCAACCAAGTAGTATTTTTTTTACATCGTTTGGAGATAAATTTGGATATTTTTGCAAGATGTCCGCACATATACCCGCAATCATTGGTGTTGCGACACTTGTACCAGAAAGCGTGGTGTAACCATTGTCTTTTGAGCAACTTACAATGTCCACGCTTGGTGCAACAATGTCGGGTTTTACTCTATTAAAAGCAGGGCCACGCGAAGAAAAATCGGCAATTTCAAAAAAGTTTTCGTAGTATGTTTCTTTTATGCGATTATCGTCAAAACCGCCAACTGTGATAATTTTGGGACTGATGCCCGGACTTTTTATTGTTTCATATTTTGGCCCACTATTCCCACCTGCCGCAACAACAACCATGCCACTGTTCCATAATTTTTCCGCGCCACGCATAATTGGATCGTTGTAGCCGATTGGCTCGCTTCCAAAACTCATACAAACAACTCTGATGTTGTATTTTTTATAATTCAAGAAAACCCATTCCATCGCGTCCAAAATTGTTATTGCATTTGCTTCGCCGTCACTATTTAGTGCTTTAAGCGACACAATATCCACACATGGCGCAAAACCTCGATATTTTTTGTGCGACATTACGCCACTACCCGCAAGAACACCAGAAACAAAAGTCCCGTGGCCGTTGTCATCGTAATTTTTTGTTTTTCCATTCACGAAATCAATAAAAACTTTTATCCTATTTCGCCCCAAAACAAAATCAAAATGAGAACTTATACCAGTGTCAATCACTGCCACGCAAACATTTTTGCCGTTATATACAATGTCATCTGCACCCAAAATTTTGCGTGCGACATTTGTTAGTGCACAAACTTTGCAAGCACTGGAAACAAACTTCACAAAAGGCAAATTCTCAAATCCCAAAATTTGCTGTTTTTTTGCCAAAATTGCAAAAATATTCAAAAAATTGTATTCTTTTTTGATTTTTAAGCCATTTTTTTGTAAATATTGCCTTGCTTGTGCCAAATTTTTAACTTCAACCAAACATTCAAATTCTTGCTCTATATTTGACATACTGACAACTTTTTGTAAATTTTTGTCGATTTTTTTCATATTACATTTTATTGTATTTTTTCCAAAATTGTCATTAAATTATTTTTTTGGCATTCATTTAGATATGGCAAAACACCTGATATTGTATTTTTAATTTTTTCATAGTCAAATGTCCCATCAGTTTTTTGCTTTGCAACATTTTTGTATAATTCGCCCAAAAGTTCGTCAGAACTAAAATTTTTGTATTTTTCATACAAATTTTCAATATTTTCTTGCACTTTTTCTTGTGTTTGCTCGCAATTTTCGTCTTTTTGGCAAAATTCACTTAACTTCATATAACCACCTTACACAAATATATTTATGCAAGCATATAATATTTTGTGACGGAGATTCTATGAATAAACCAATCTTTTTTGACAACCCCTATCCATCTACAATAACTCAAAATGTCGATATGCAAAATATTCAAAATGCACAGAGCGAAAATCAATCTCAAAACTTTACTATTCAAAAACTTTTGCCACTTATTTTATCCAAAAAGGACATAAGCGAAATTCTGCCTACTTTGTTTTCAAACAACCCTCTACTTTGTGCAATAATGTCAAATATTAAAACACAAAAAACAAAAACAACAAATGCTAAAATTCAAAGCGACAAAATTGACACATCCAATCTACAAAAGATTACATAACACGTACAATATTCAAAATTCATAAAATGCTATGGAGATACCTATGGAAAATTATATTGATTACACCGAATCGTCATATATCGATATGAAATCACAGTTTTTTCCAAGTCAAATTAATTGTGGCTGTGACCCTTGCCATAGCTTCCCGCCAAGACCTCGTCCACCAGAAAATTGTCCAAATTTTTACAATGGATACGACGACGAATTACTATATTTTCTTGCAGGGATTTTGATTGGAAAAAAGTGGAGATAAGGTATTTTTTGTATAGTTGAATAGTTATTCAACTATGTTTTGGCATAAAAAAAGTACCTTTCGGCACTTATTTTATCAAGTTTTCAAACTCGTCAAGTAAACTATTCATAGACAAAAACACAAAGTCGAATGTTTCTTTTTTCTCTAGGTCAACGCCAGCAACTTTTAGTAATTCCACTGGTTTTTTCGTTGCGCCAAGTGTCAAAAATTTTCTATAGCCATCCAAAGTTTGTTTGTCACCTTCAAAAATTTTGTTTGCGATGTAGAATGCGGAAATTAGTCCTGTCGCATACTTATATACATAAAACGATGAGTAAAAATGTGGGATTCTGGACCATTCATATTTTATTTCGTCCACAAGTTTCACGCCTTCGCCAAAATATCTTTTATTAAGATTATAGTAATAATCATTGAGCGCTTCTGGGGTTGTATCCTCGCCATTTTGGTAGGCACTGTGTGTGTGCTCTTCAAACTCGGCAAAAAGTGTTTGTCTAAATATCGTTGAATAGAACATTTTGAAAAGATAGTCAAAATAATAAATTTTTTCGTCTTTTGTGGTTGCATTTTTTAGTAAGTGATTGAGCAGTAGCATTTCGTTGACGGTTGAAGCAACTTCTGCAACAAATATTTCAT
>CAYQLL010000040.1:0-7982 GCA_964418405.1 uncultured Christensenella sp.
GACTTTTCGCCAGTGACTGCCAGTGGTACATCTTTGAGCGCTGGATTTCTTGCACACTCGCATGATGCAAAAAAATTATTTACATCGCAGTGCAGTATTATTTTGCGTTTTGTTTGCATTTTGCTCTCCTTTTTTGCTATACTAATTTTGTATTGGTATTTTGTGCATAATTTTGAAACATATATATTTTAGCACAAAAAATATGACAAAAAGGAGTAATTTGTGAAAATTTTAATAAAAAATGCAAAAATTTTAGATTTGGACGAACCGAGTGGTTTTATTTTTGGTAATGTTGCAACAGATAATGATATTATTAGTTATGTTGGCGAGAATATTCCACAATGCGAGTTTGACAAAGTTATTGATGCAAAAGGCAATGTTTTGATGCCGGGTTTTGTGGATACACATTGCCATAGTCCAATGACAATTCTTCGTGGAATAAAGGATGATGCAAATTTACAGGTGTGGCTTTTTGATAACGTAATTCCAGCAGAAGAAAAACTTACAAGTGAAGATATCTATTGGGGCGAAAAACTAGCGGTTTTGGAATATCTTTCGGCGGGCATAACAACGATAGAAGAAGGGTATTTTTATAACGAGGCAATTGCAAAAGCACTATCAGAGTGTGGCATGCGTGCAAGAATTGGTTTTGGACCAACAAGTAAAGTGTCCGACACGTCAAATGCGGACTTTTTGGGAAAAGAGTTAAATATTATCCAAAAAAATAACAAAAACAATTTACTCAGCCCAGTTTGTTTTATTCACGCAATATATACGATTGACGACAACAAAATTAGCGAGTGTGTAGATTTTTGCGCGAAAAATGACATCCCACTTTCTATACATCTTGCCGAAACACTAAAAGAAGTTGGCGACTGCACAGTAAAAAATAACGGAAAAACGCCAGCACAATATTTGGAAGATTTGGGATTTTTTGATAGACATAATACACTTTGTTATCATTGTGTACATATGGATAAAGATGACCTTCAAATTATGGCAGATTACTCGGCAAGTGTTTCGACTTGTCCATCAAGTAACATAAAACTTGCAAGTGGAATTGCACCTATTTATGCAATGCAAAATAAGGGCATAAATATCACAATTGGAACGGACGGCGTGGCATCAAACAATAGCCTAGATATGTTCAAAGAGATGTTTTTGGTGGCAACACTGAGCAAAGTCAATATATATAGTGCCGAGGTCGTGTCCGCTCGTGATGTTCTAGGTATGGCAACCAAAAACGGTGCAAAAGCACTTGGCGTTAATGCTGGAGAAATAAAAGTAGGCAAAAATGCGGATATGATTTTGGTGAATATCGATAAGCCACACTATTATCCACATAGTAATCTACTTAGCCACCTGGTTTATGCAGGCAAAAGCGGCGATGTTTATCTAACAATGATAAATGGTGAGATAAAGTACCACAGTGGCGAGTTTTATATCGGCGAAGACAAACAAAAAATATACGATGAAGTTACAAAGATAAGGGAGAGAATAACGAAATGAAAATAGATGAAACACTTGCAAGTGAGTTTAATATAAGGTTAGATAGAGTACAAAATATAATAGGTCTACTTGACGAAGGTTCAACCATTCCATTTATTGCAAGATATCGTAAAGAAATGACGGGAAGTTTGGATGACCAAATTTTAAGAGAAGTGTCGGATAGATTGACATATCTTCGCAACTTGGAAAAGAGAAAAGAAGAAGTTGAAAACTCCATAAAAGAGCAGGAAAAATGGACGGACGAACTTGAGGAAAAATTATCCAATGCAAAAACTTTAACTGAAGTTGAAGATATTTATCGTCCATACAAGCCCAAAAGAAAAACAAGGGCAACTGTTGCTATTGCAAAAGGTTTAGAGCCACTTGCAGATATTTTGCAAACACAAGAAATACGCCAAGATATCTTGGAAATTGCAAGTAAGTATATAAGCGAAGAAAATGAAGTAAAAACTGCTGATGAAGCACTGCTTGGCGCAAAAGACATTGTTGCAGAGCGAATTAGTGACGATAGCGAACTAAGAAAAGTTTTAAGACAACTTTTGATGGATAAAGCGGATATAAAAACAAAGTTACTAGAAAACGAAAACAATGCGACTTATGAAATGTATGCTGAGTACTTAGAGCCAGCCATAAAAATGCCAAGCCACCGTATTTTGGCAATCAATCGTGGCGAAAATGAACAATGCTTAAAAGTAACAGTGGAAATTGACCCAAAAATTACGATTGGCGAGATTGAAAAAGTATATCTAAAAGAAAACAAGTACACCTACGATATTATGAAAGATGTCATTTTGGATAGTTACACACGACTTTTGTTTCCATCACTTGAGCGTGAACTTAGAACAAGTTTAACCGATCGAGCAAATGAACAAGCAATCAATATGTTTGAAGTAAACTTAAGACCACTATTACTTCAATCTCCACTCAAAAATAATGTTATAATGGGTTTTGATCCGGGATACAGAATGGGTTGCAAAATTGCAGTTATTGACCAAAAAGGTGATGTGCTTGACACAACCGTTGTCTATCCAACACCACCAAAAAGTTTGACTGAGCAAAGCATTGAAATACTAAAAAATATGATAGAAAAACACCATGTTGACATTATTGCAATAGGCAACGGGACGGCAAGTAAAGAAAGTGAAATTTTTGTTTGTGAACTAATTAAACATATATCATTTCCAGTAAGTTATGCAATGGTAAACGAAGCGGGTGCGTCAGTTTATAGTGCTTCCAAACTTGGGGCACAAGAATTCCCAGACTATGATGTTAATCTTCGTAGTGCAGTAAGCATTGCAAGACGCCTTCAAGACCCACTAAGCGAACTAATTAAAATAGATGTGAAAAGTATTGGTGTTGGGCAGTATCAACACGATATGCCACAAAATAGACTAACAGAAGTCCTAACGGGCGTCGTTGAAGATTGTGTAAACAGTGTCGGTGTTGACCTTAACACTGCCTCGCCAAGTTTACTTAGTTATGTTTCGGGGATGAATTCATCTATTGCAAAAAATGTTGTAGCGTATAGGTCAAAAATAAAGCATTTTGCAAATAGAAATGAACTTTTGTCCGTTCCAAAACTTGGGCCAAAAGCATTTGAACAATGTGCAGGCTTTTTGCGTATCACTGATGGCGACAATGTTTTTGATAACACCGCTGTTCACCCAGAAAGTTACCAAAATGCGCAAAAACTATTGGAGCATTTTGGTTTAACAAAACAAGACATAAAAGACGGAAAATTAAGCAAGTTATCTGTACTCGCCAAAACTTATGGCGAAGAAAAACTAGCTAGTGAGATTGGCGTTGGTGTTCCAACTCTTCTTGATATGATAACTGAACTCACAAAGCCGGGCAGAGATATTCGTGATAGTATGCCAAAGCCTGTTCTTCGTGCTGAACTATTGTCACTAGATGACTTAAAAGAAGGGATGATTTTAACTGGCACAGTTAGAAATGTAATAGACTTTGGTGCATTTGTTGATATTGGTGTCCACCAAGACGGGCTTGTGCATATATCTCAAATTTGTGATAGATATATCAAGCACCCAAGCGAAGAACTTAAAGTTGGTGACATTGTCACAGTTAAAGTTATTGGCGTTGATGTTGCGAAAAAGAGAATATCACTTTCGATAAAAGATGCCATACAAAACCGCAAATAAAGTAAAACTCACTATTGACAATAATAGTTGCTAGTGATAAAATAAAATCGTAAGGAGAATTAATTTTATGCGTCGCGAAGCAAGAAAAAGAATAAAGAAGTATAAAAATGTGATGTCTTTGCTGAATTATATTGGAATACCAGTGTCTGCACTTATTGTGGTATTAAGTTTTACACTTTTTTCAGTTTCTAATTTACTTGGTTTTTTAGTTATGGGTGCGGGTTTTTTGACGATGATTGGTGTCATAACTGCATCGGTCTTGTTGGACGGAAAGACTGAGGAAATAGCAAATGAGGAATATTTCCATAAAGTGGAAAAGAGAAAAGAATTAAAACAACAAGCACTGTCTGAAGAAAATGTTATTATTGAAGATTTCGTGAATGAACGAGAAAACATTGGGGACGGACAAAAAGTAGCTGACGGTACCGCTGAACAAAACGATACAAATAGACAAGATGACGAAAATAATTTTGAATTATAGGAGAAATATATGAGTAGCGAAATCAAAGACGGTTCTAAATTAAAAAAGGCAGGAAAGCTTACAACATTTTTATCAACGCTTGTGATTGGCGTTGGTTGCATAGCGGGAGGTTATCTTGGACTTAATGCTTTGCCAATATTCCTTTCGATTATTATTCCAAGTGTATGTGTTGGCCTTGTTGGTTTAGTAGTTGGTGCTGTTCTCAAAAATAAGGCAAAAAAATATTATCCAAAGCAAGATTCTTTCTTGCTTGAGGAAAGTTTTACAAACGATGAACATCAAACAAAGCAACAAGAAAATGTTGTGACGAAAGTAAATATAGTGACAAAAAATATGGAAAGCGAAGATGAGTTATCTATGTAAATAGAACTAGGCAAGCCAATTTTGTGGTTTGTCTTTTTTATGTCAAAAATATATTAAAAAATATTTGCAAAAGTTGTTTATGTGTGCAATAATATCAGTATGAGAAAAAAAGAAAGTTTTTTAAGTAATAGAACTAAACAAAGGAAATTTGATGCATTTAATATAATTTGTAATATGCTAGCAATTGGACTTTTGGCACTTTTTGTTATCGCAACATCAAAATGCATTTCAGATATGATAAGCTCAGATAGTTCAAGCAAATTTGTTATACCACTACTTATGCGCATATCCGCAATTATTTTAACCATTTTACCATACATTTTCGCCAAGATTTTCAAAATAAACTATCCCAAAATCGTGCAAATAATGTACTATCTATTTTTGTTTTTGAGTTTATTTTTGGGGACATTTATTGGACTATATATAGTAGCTCCACTCTATAATCGTTTTGTGCATATTTATGGTGGTGCACTGTTGGGTGTAATTTCAATGTTTTTTATAAGACATATAAGTCTAGGGCGAGATAAAAAACCTAATCCGATGCTTGTGTTTTTGTTTGTTTGCGCATTTTCAATGTGTTTTGAAGCATGTTGGGAGATTTGGGAATTTGTTGGCGATAGTGTATTTAACTTAAATATGCAAACTTATGCAAGTGGTGGTGTTGACCTTGTTGGGAAAAATGCACTTTTGGATACAATGCTAGATATATGTTGTAATTTTGTTGGAGCGATAATTTGTGCAACAATTTGTGCAATTTGTTCATATAAATTTGATAACTACATTGATTATTTCAAAATAACAAAAAAAGAGCAAAAAAACGATGCAATGATTGAAGAAATAGAGGAATAAAATGAAAATATATAATGTTTTACGCAGAAGAAAAGAAGAGTTTGTGCCAATTGATGGTAACAACGTAAAGATGTATGTTTGCGGAATGACTGTCAACGGCGAGCCACACCTAGGTCACGCACGGCAGGTCATAACTTTTGATATGATTTCGCAGTACCTTCGCTATAAGGGTTACAATGTAACCTATGCTTCGAACTACACAGACATAGATGACAGAATAATAAACCAATCAAGAGAACGCGGAATTTCGCCACTTGAGCTTGCTGACGAAAGAATAAAAATAATCGGCGAAGTTATGTCAAAAATAAGCGTGTCTGAGCCAAACTATCGTCCACGAGTTACACAATGTATCCCAGAGATAATTGAATTCACAAGTGACTTGATAAAAAAAGGTTATGCTTATTCAACACATGTTGGAGATGTGTATTTTGATGTAAAAAAATATCATGGTTATGGTCAACTATCCAATCGCAAAATTGACGAACTAATTAACTCAGTTAGAATTGAATCAAGCGAAGAGAAAGCAGACCCACTTGATTTTGCACTTTGGAAAGCAGTTGGTGCTAATGAATTTGGTTGGGACTCGCCTTGGGGAAAAGGGAGACCAGGTTGGCATATTGAATGTTCCACAATGATAAAAAAATATCTTGGAGATAAGATAGACATTCACGGCGGTGGCAAAGACCTTGTTTTTCCACATCATGAAAATGAACTTGCACAATCAACTTGTGAAAATGGTTGCGAACTTGCAAATTTTTGGGTGCATAACGGACTTATTGTTGTTGATGGGCAAAAAATGAGTAAGAGTATGAACAATTTTGTTTTACTCAAAGACTTGCTCAAAACATACGACCCCGAAGTTGTGCGTTTTGCCTTTATCCTAAATCACTACACATCAACTCTAGACCTTGGCGAAAATGCGTTCATTCAAGCCGAAAAAAGTATGTACTATTTCTACAATGTGCTAAAAAACATAAACATTGCATTAGTTGGCGAAAATATAACACCAAATGACAGCATTGTCAAAAACTTTGAAAGTTGTATGGATGACGATTTTAATAGCGCAAAACTTATTGCAAATTTGTTTACTTATTGTTCTCAACTTGGGAAATATAAAGACAAAAATCAACTTGCATCACTAAATTTAGCAATTCAAAAATTCAAAGATGTTTTGGGAATTTTTAGAAAAGATCCAGACGAATTCATAGATAGTGTGAAATCAAAATATCTTAATAAACTTAATTTATCCAAAAGCGAAATTTTGGACAAAATACATGAGAGAAATGTTGCAAAACTAGAAAAAAACTACGAAAAAAGCGATAATATCCGAGCAGAATTAGTAAGTAATGGAGTTATGCTAAAAGATACGCCACAAGGCACTGTTTGGGATATTAAGCAATTATACTAAAAGGAAAAGAAAAAATGAAAATTGGAGTTGTTGGTTTGCCAAATGTTGGCAAAAGTACACTATTTAATGCGATAACGGAAGCAGGAGCAGAAAGTGCAAATTACCCATTTTGCACCATTGAACCAAATATTGGCGTTGTTGATGTCAAAGACGAAAGGCTAGATGTGTTGGGTAAAATGTATAACACAAAAAAAATTACGCCAGCATCAATCGAATTCGTGGATATTGCAGGGCTTGTTGCTGGTGCAAGTAAGGGTGAAGGACTTGGTAACAAGTTTTTAAGTCATATTCGTGAAGTTGATGCAATTTGTCACGTTGTTCGTTGTTTTGATGATTCAAACATAATCAATGTCAATGCCACAGTTGACCCTATTCGTGACATTGAGATAATCAATCTTGAATTAATACTAAGCGACCTTGACACCGTTTCAAAAAGATATGAAAAGTTGTATAAACTTGCACGCGTTGGCGAAAAGCAAAGCGAAAAGGAACTTGCTGTTCTTCTTAAACTCAAGACTGCACTAGAAGATGGCAAATGTGCCCGCATTGTTAAATTTGACGACGAAGACGAGCAAAAAATTGCGAATTCGTTTTTCTTACTTACAACAAAACCAGTTATTTACTGCGCAAATATTTCAGAAAAAGATATTGGCAATGAAGAAAACAATTATGTAAAAAAAGTTCGCGAGTATGCAAAAACTGAAGGTGCGGAAACAATTGCTCTTTGTGCAAAAATAGAAGAAGAACTCACAAAATTAGATAAAGATGATCGTGAGCTTTTCAAAGAAGAACTTGGCATAAAAGAAAGTGGACTTGACAAACTTGTCACAGCTTCATACAATCTACTTGGGCTTATGAGTTTTTTAACTGCTGGCGAAACTGAAGTCCGTGCTTGGACAATTAAAAAGGGTACAAAAGCCCCACAAGCCGCTGGCAAAATTCATACCGATTTTGAACGTGGCTTCATCAAAGCTGAAGTTGTCAAATATTCCGACCTAATTGAAGCGGGCAGTTACAACAATGCCAGAGAAAAGGGTAAAGTCCGTATGGAAGGCAAAGATTATGTTGTGCAGGATGGGGATATAATCTTGTTCCGCTTCAACGTCTAAAAACACCCAAAAACAGTTTGTGCCAGTTTCGTTTTTTGAAAATTTGTCACATAGTTTATATTCAAGGAAGCTGAGTGTCGTGCAATGCTTTCATTAGCATGACC
>CAYQLL010000041.1:0-7896 GCA_964418405.1 uncultured Christensenella sp.
TCGAATAAACACTCTTTCGCCAACATCAAAATTCCTTTTTGCTTCCTCACAATAATTACTCATACTACCAGAAAGCACTCTTACAATACCAATTCCTAAAAACATAGGAACACTATTTGCTTTTTGTTGATTGAAAATTAGTAAACTTGTAAAAAGTGCCAAAACAACGATAGGGATTAAAAGTATATCTCCTATCTTACCTAATAGTGTATAAAATGTTCCTTTCTTTTTTGACTTTGGCATATCTGTCCTTATT
Organism: uncultured Christensenella sp.; assembly: GCA_964418405.1. Taxonomy (GTDB): domain Bacteria; phylum Bacillota; class Clostridia; order Christensenellales; family UBA1242; genus UBA5893. The sequence continues at coordinate 257 of CAYQLL010000041.1, forward strand.
GTACATTATTTTTTTCACTTTTCAAACTTTTTTGAGGTGGTTTTATTTTATTTTTTTGATTTGTTATTGATTTTTCTTTTTTCTTTGGTATTTTTTTAGTTTCACTTTGACTATTTATATTTGCAACAGAAATATTTTCGTCGATATTTTCGATTCTGCTCATAATTTCAATAAGTTTTTTCTCTTGTTCTTCTTTTGTTAGTTGAATTTTCTTTTTACGTTCTTTATTATGCTTTTTAGTTCTAAAGTTTTGATACTCAAGCATTAAGACATCGTTAAATCTATCTTTTTTTGCTCTATTTTGTGCGGCAATAATCTTTTTTTGTCTAAAATTTGCGGTATAGTATTCAAGCCAAATATCATAGTATGCTTGTGTATTTTTGACATCAAAGTTATCAATAGCATGTTTTGAAACTTCAAATGCTTTGCGTTGCTTTTTTTTGTGAGAATCTCTGTATATACCCCACAACTGTTCATAAAGGTCGGGTTTGTACTTTTTTGGCATAACATCATATAGATATATCTTGTTAAAATAAGGCATTTCATCACAAATTTTGGCTTTTTTGCAATCTTTGGAATCAAATGCTATTGCACGAGAAACGACTTTTTTTTCAAGCACTATGTTGCTTATTTGCTCTAGTATTGACAACGATTCAAACATAATAATTAGTGATGTGGGTACAATAACAAGGATAATAAGTCCAAGTGAACTTGAACAAAAACCAATAAAATCTGATAGCCATTTTGACGATGTGACATATTTTCCTACAACAAAATCTTCCCTGACAATTTCTGTCGAATTGTTCGCAGATCCCTTTGTTACATAAAAAATTTTCCCAGTTGTATCAATTTTTATTTGCACAATTTGGTGGAAGTATACATCTGCTTTTTTGCTAACTTGCTCCACGCTCATTCTATTTGAAGGCGAAGTTTTTTTATACTCACTTGTCCCTTCAATCATTTCGCCATCTTTTGTGTTTTTCACTGCATCCAAAAGTGTTTGGTTAAAAACAACTTTTTCGTTTTCATCTTTGACTGGATAATAACTATTTGTGTATGTTTTAGTTGTGCCATCCTCATTGTAGATGATGTTCCCATTCTCGTCTTTTTCAGGCAAAGTTGTCGTTATTGTTTTTGTTAGTTCTAGTTTATCATAAACACTATCCGCACTGTCTGTGTAGTTATAAAATGCGATTATATCTCCAACATTATACGATGTGTTTACACGCAAAATGCAAATGTCACCTTTATAAAAACTTCTATGTGCCTCGTCACAATATCTTGACATACTGTTTGACAAAACTCTTGCAAAAGCGACACCGAAAACTGGTGTTATTGCCTTTTCAGACTTTGAGAGTAGCATAAAACAACTAACACACAGCGAAAGAATAATAACGGGGAAAACAATTATATCCACGATATTTGAAATTATCTTAAATATTGACCTTTTTCTTTCTATTCTATCTTTCATATCACTTTTCTTTGCGTTTGTCTTTGAAGTAGTTTTGAATTAAATTTTTACACCTGTCATCTAGCATAAAAACAATGTTTGTTTTGTGATTAAGTCTTACACCATCGCTCAAAATTTTTTCACATAAATTTTGACAATCATTTGTTGCAAGTGCGCCAACATACAACGTTTTTATTCTTGCATTCAAAATTGCACCAGCACACATTGGACACGGCATGAGCGTTACATATAAACTGCAATTATCAAGTCTCCACGAGTGAAGTTTCTTGCAAGCCTTATCTATTGCGATAATTTCAGCGTGAAGTAGAGCATTTTGAGATTTTTCCCTTTTGTTGTATGCCTTGCTTATAACTTTGCCATCACTACCCACAACAACAGCACCAATTGGCACTTCGTCGTTAGTATATCCTTTTTGGGCTTGTTTTATTGCAATTTCCATTGGTGTAATATTTGTCATATGTATATAATATAACAAAAATTGAAAATATCAAAACAAAAATTGTAACAAAAAAATAATTTTTTTACCGAGATACAAAAATTTTTAATCACTTGTGATACGACACATTATTTTGAATTGTAAGTGCCCTGTATATTTGTTCAAGTGCCATCACTCTAAAAAGTCTGTGTGGAAAAGTCATTTTTGAAAAACTTATTTTTTCTTTGACTATTTCTTTTATTTTGTCGCTATATCCATAACTTCCGCCAATCACAAAAGTTATCTCGCTAAATTTAGAAAACCATTTTTCCAAAAATATAGAAAACTCCTCGCTTGTTTGTTCTTTTGCACAAACATCGAATAAAACAGTTTTTTGTGGGTAAATTTTAGATAAAATGTCGGTGCTTTCGCTTCCTTTGATTTGGTTTATATTTCCTAGGTTATTTTTTTCTTTAATTTCAATAATATTTATGCTAGCAAAACGAGAAATACGCTTCTTGTATTCCTCGCACATTGATATATATTCCTTATCTTTTAAGTTGCCTACACAAATTAGTGTTATCTTTTGCATCAAAGTATTCCCCAAATAAAAGTTGAAACAGTCAGTATAATTCCTAAAAACAAACTAGCATACAAAAATATCATATCTTTTTGGGTCGCTTTATAGGAAGGCATTAGCATTAATGTTTCTGGGAAAAAGTTTATACTGACCAGTCTTTTCCCGTCCGATCTTTCTGGATTTATCTCAATTGCCATATTCTCTGTTTGAATTGTGCTATCTTGTGTTGTCCCGTACATAAGTTCATCTCTAAGTCTTTTTTTAATTGCTTTATCTGCCGCTTGTGCAATGCGTTTTATTTGCGACTCTTTTATGATAATTTTTGTAAGCCAAATCAAAAGTGCAACAATAAACACAATGAACACAAACAAAATTAACATCGCCATAGCAAAGCCGTTCGCTGAAATTTTGCTTAATGCATTATCCAAAACTGAGCCGATTGGTAAATCATTTACAATTGCATATGACATAAATGTGCTTATTGCATTGTTTGTGAAATGCATAATCATAGTTGGATAAATACTATCCGTTGAGAGTGCAACAAATCCAAAATAAAAACCTAGGATTGTTGCATAGAAAAATTGATTAATATTAAGGTGCATAAGTCCAAATAAAAGTCCAGAAATTAGCACTGTCTTTTTTATACCAAGGCATTTGTATGAACTTACAACCATTCCTCTATTTGCCACCTCTTCGCAAAAGCCCGGCAAAATAGCCGATGTAAATATCTCCAAGAAAAGAAGCCAAAGCGGAAAGTCTGTTGTTGTGCTTGTGCTGGAACTTTCGTATCCAAGTCCTTTTAGAACAACTGAAAAAAATGATGCTATAAATATTGTTATAACATATACAAGTACACCCATAACAAATGATAAAATTATAGTTTTAGCACTGACTTTTTTGAAACCGAAATCAAACATAGTTTTTTTAACTTTTTGTTTTCTTAAATATGAAAACAAAAATAATGACAACGAAAAAATTATTCCAACTTGAATAAACACATTAAGCACATAACCAAGCACCGTGTCAATTGTAAAAGTCGACGATAAGAGCCTTACCGCAACAAATAGTGACATAATCACAAAATAAACAAAATTACAATCAAAAATTACACTTCTTTTTTTATACATACTCTTCCCTTCCACTTTTTTACACAAATAAACTCGTTATCCAAAATATTATTCCACAAATCACGCCAACATACAAATATTTATTTGATGTTTTTGATATTTCGCTAATTTCCGATTTATCAATTTCTGGTAAATCAATTTTTTCTTCCTTTTTGCTTGGTTTAAGCAAAAATTTAACAATTGCAAAAATAACAAAACTCGCCAAAACTGCAAACATAACGCTAAGCAAAATATTGATAAAAGATAATTCATATGCTTGGACTTCAATGTTTTTTACTTGTACAATATAACTATTCACAACCACTATGCAATTATTACAAAAATGAATTATCATTGAATACAAAATGTTATCTGTTTTGCTGACAACTAAAGCAAATACGCTCCCCGCCAATATTGGATAAACTGTTTGACTAATAGACGAGTGCATAAGAGCGAAAAGAAAAGCAGAATAAATTATCGCCTTTCTTTTGCCATAGACACTAAAACCATTAAAAATTACACCACGAAAAATAAGTTCTTCCGCAATTGCAGGAAGCAATGCAAGTGCAAAAATATTGAATGCAAGCCAAAAACCATTATTTAATGGAAGTGGTAAATCAGTGCTTTGTTTTACTCCTAATTTATTTATTAGTGCATCAAACATTGATACAATATTATTAAAGCCAAATACACAACAAAATGCTATCATAATACACAAAATAACATTCAAAAAACTTACCTTAAAATCAATTTTTGATGCTATCTTATAGTCAATTTTTGCTTTTTTATTTATCAAAAAATACACACACAAAAATGCAAGTGGCGAAATTATGACCGAAAAAGCCAAAAAAACTGGCTTTTTGATTAATTCATCATATGCCACATTGGAATATTTTGCTGAAATCATTGCGATTACAACTAAAATAAAAGCAAATATATATGGGGCGAAAATGGCAAAACAAAATGTTTTGCCAGCATCATATTTTGTGTAAAATTTTCTCTTATTCATACACTATATATTACAATATACGAATAAAAAGTGCAAACTATTTTTTTAGTTTTTTCATCTTTCTTGCATATTGTATCGTAAATTAATTTCCTTTCCATCTCGGATAAGTTTTATATTCAAAATATCGCCACTTTTATACTCAAAAGTAAGTAGTCTTAAATCAAGCACACTTTTTATATCTTTGCCGTTAATTTGAACAATTATATCCCCACATTTGAAATAGTTTTTACTTTCGCTTTTATCGTCAATTGCACTTACATAAACACCACTATTATACGACACCTTTTCGCCCATAAATTTAGCAACATCTCTATCTAGCGTAAAAATACCCATATATGCAGTCTTAAAATCGCCGTCCGCTTTCACCTTATCCACCGCACTTTTGCCAAGACTAATTGGAATCGCAAATGCAATACCTTCTGCATCACTTGCTTTTAGTGTGTTTATTCCCACAACTTCGCCACGAGTGTTTATAATTGGCCCGCCACTATTGCCGGGGTTAATGCTTGCATCGTGTTGGATGAGGTTTTGCATATATGTTACAGTTTTGTTGGAGTTTTCCACTTCAACCGTCCTATTTAGTGCCGAAACTATACCTTTTGTGACTGTATGCCCAAAATCAAGTGAAAGTGGTGTCCCAATTGCAACAACATCTTCACCCACGCTTGGCATTCCACTTGCAGTTGCAAGATATGGCATATTTTCGTTTGATTTTATTATTGCCAAGTCTTGCGAGGAATTTTGCCACACTAAACTAGCCAAACCACTTGTTTTGTCCGCAAAATATAGCGTGATGCTTTTGGCACCGCTAACAACGTGCTGATTTGTGAGAATGTATCCACCTTCGCTTATTGCCACACCACTTCCAATAGAGTATCCGCCACTAACACTGCACGCAATTCCGACAACTGCACTTTTTACATTTTCAACAAGCGTCACAGTGTCAACATTCGAACCAACTGAAATTTGTCTTGGCGACATATCTACATACTCATATGTATTTGTGTTGGTTTTTAGATTACACCCAAAAAGCGTAAAAATTAGCAAAAAACACACCAAAATTAAACTTTTTTCAAAAAAAATAACTGCTTTTTTCATCATTTCTCCTTTTGGCAGTTATTTTTTTGTTTTCATCACTTTAGATTGAATATATTTGTTGGAACAAGTCTTGCAACCGAGATTCGCACATTTTCGCCTTCAATTATGCCCTTACTTTTCAGATACGCACAAACAGTGTCATATGCTAATTTTTCCGTATTGTTTTTTGTACTTAGGTGCGAAAGCATAATTTGTTTTGTTCCGTTTTTGACCAAAAACTCACATACTTTGGCACAGTCGTCGTTTGACAAATGCCCGTTTTTTCCAAGTATTCTTGCTTTGAGCGCTTCTGGATAGTTTGGGTTAGATTTTAGCATATCAACATCGTGATTACTCTCCAAATAAACAAGTGAACTGCCACTAATTTTATTTAAGATTACATCGTTAGTATGCCCCAAATCTGTTATAATACTAATTTTTCTTGAATTTGACGACAAAATATATCCACTGCAATACACACTGTCATGTGGAAGGCTAACTGTGTCAATGTTCAAATCTCCCAAACTAAACTCAAAATCGCCAAAGGCGTACATATTAATGGCGGGCAATTTATTCATTTTTGCATACACCGCCCCCATACCCTTTTCGTGGACGTATACCTTTGTTTTATATCTGCTTGCAAAAACATCAAGTCCGCGAATGTGGTCGCTGTGTTCGTGCGAAATTAGTATCGCATCTATATCTTTTGGTTGAACGCCGAGTAGTCTTAGACGGTTTTCTATCTCTTTTGCACAAAGACCAATGTCCACAAGCACTTTGACTTTTTCTGTTTCAACATATGTACAATTCCCATCGCTACCACTGGATAGGTTGCAAACTCTCATACATTTTGCACCCTTACCACAATGTTGGCGTAAATACCTTCATAAAGTTTTACTCTAAGTTTGTAAATTCCTGCGAATTTTATTGGTTCTTTTAGTTCAATTTTTCTTTTGTCAATTTCGTAGTTTTGCTTGCTAAATGCCTCGGCAATTTCCTTTGCTGTTACCGCGCCAAAAATTTTGCCGTTATCTCCACATTTAATATTTACCACAATTTCCTTGCCTTCAAGATTTTTGGCTTTTTCTTTTGCTGCCAAAATTTCTTGTTCTTTGTGATAGTCATTTGCAATCTTTTTGCCCGCTGTGTCATTTAGATTTGAGTTATTGGCAATGACTGCCAAGCCGTTTTTAATCAAAAAATTTTTGCCGTATCCATCCGCAACATTAACAACATCTCCGCACTTGCCCGTGCCTTTAACATCTTTTTGTAAAATTACTCTCATAATTTCTCCTTAAACAAATATATTTTAGTTTAATTTTCACACATAAGTCAATAATATTTTAGAAAAAAACAAAATATTTTCAAAAAGGAGCAAAATATGGACATAATTTGTAGAGAACGTACTTGCGTATATAACAAAGGTTTTTCTTGCACAAGCAAAAAAATACTAATTGGTGGCAAAATAAATTGCACCGACTATCAAAAAAACAAGGATAGCAAAGCAATTCCAAACACTTCACAAAACATTTTTTCTGCCGAGCCACCAAAGTATCACTCACACCGCGAGAGCAAAAAAGGCTGTATTCATTGCCAAGCCGATTGCCTTTTCAGAAACAATCAAACTTGCGAAGCCAACGGCATCACCATCAACTCCATAAAAAGCCAACCCCTTTGTGCAACCTACTTCAAAAAGTGAAGCGTCAACACACATTTAATTCCGTTTTTTCGGCTTTTTTTCAGGCCAATTGGAAAGCCGCACGAACACGACGAGTCTCTGAATCGCATGCACCACTAGGGAATTCCAAACCACCCGACACACCATACACACAATAATTCGTGCCAGATTCAGGCGTTCGGAACCAGTAGTCAACATCAGTCTTCATACCATCCGGAATCCAATAGTTATCGTCGTAGCTATCTGCTATAAAGGTTTCAAACTCGCCCTCACTTAAAAGCCAGAAATAGTCATCTGTTGTGCC
>CAYQLL010000042.1:0-7670 GCA_964418405.1 uncultured Christensenella sp.
AACTTCACTTAGAAGTTGTTTTATTGCCTCAGCACCCGTTCCAACTGTAAAGGCATTGGCGCCATACATCTCTTGGGCTTCTCTTAGTTCCTTGTCGGTCAATATTTGCTTGTATGCAAGATTTGTGTCTTTTGGGTCAAGCACAATCCAGTTTACATAGTACACAACTTGTTCCAAATTTTTTGGTGTTATGTCCAAAGTTGTGCCAATCCTAGATGGTACAGAGCGAAAGAACCAAATGTGAGTTACTGGGGCAGCAAGTTCAATATGCCCCATTCTCTCACGACGTACTTTGCTTCTTGTGACTTCAACGCCACATTTATCACAAATTACGCCTTTATATCTAATTCTCTTGTATTTTCCGCAGTGACATTCCCAATCTTTTCTTGGTCCAAAGATTTTTTCACAATACAACCCGTCTTTCTCAGGTTTTTGAGTTCTGTAGTTAATTGTTTCTGGCTTTGTTACCTCACCATGTGACCACTCTCTAATCTTTTCTGGTGAAGCAATACCAATTCTTATGGAATCAAAATTATTTAGTTCAAACATTATTTTTTCTCCTAATTTTTCTTTTACTCATCAAAACTATCAAAGTCATCAAACATATTATCTACATCAATGCCATTATTTAGGTCTTGCTCTGTTACTATGTCACTGTGCTCTGCATTTTCGAAGTCAAGGTTGATGTCTTTTAGTTCTTCTTCAACTTCATGTCCAAGTGTTGGGTTTTCAAGATCATCATCGGATAACTCGTGAAGTTCAATTTCTTTGTTGTCAGATGTCAAAATCTTTATGTCAAGTCCAAGGGATTGAAGTTCTTTCACAAGCACCTTAAAGCTTTCTGGAATTCCTGGTTCAGCGATTGGTTGACCTTTTACGATTGCTTCGTATGTCTTTGTTCTTCCAACGATATCATCACTCTTTACTGTCAATATTTCTTGAAGTATTGATGATGCGCCGTAAGCTTCAAGTGCCCAAACTTCCATTTCACCAAATCTTTGTCCACCAAACATTGCTTTTCCGCCAAGTGGTTGTTGTGTTACAACGCTGTATGGTCCAGTTGAACGAGCGTGCATCTTGCTGTCAACCATGTGGTCTAGTTTTAACATGTATTTATAACCAACTGTCGCTGGATGATCAAAAGGCTCGCCTGTTCTACCATCGTATAGTTGTATTTTGCCGTCAGCAGGGAAATTGTTCGCAATAAGAAGTTCTTTGATTGTATCTGCATCAGCACCATCAAATACTGGTGTTGCAACCTTAAAACCAAGTGTTCCAGCAACCAAGCCTAAGTGTACTTCAAGTACCTGCCCTACGTTCATACGAGATGGGATACCAAGCGGATTAAGTACAATATCAAGTGGTGTTCCGTTTGCTAGATATGGCATATCTGCTTCTGGAAGCACACGAGATACGACACCTTTGTTTCCGTGACGACCTGACATTTTGTCGCCGACAGATAGTTTTCTTCTTTGAGCAACATATACTTTTACAAGCATATTTACTCCTGGTTCAAGTTCGTCTTTATTTTTTCTTGAAAATACTTCAACATTTACAACAACACCGCCACGTCCGTGTTTAACACGAAGAGATGTGTCTCTTACTTCTCTTGCTTTTTCACCAAAGATTGCACGAAGTAGTCTTTCTTCTGGTGTAAGTTCTGTTTCGCCTTTTGGTGTTACTTTTCCAACCAAGATATCTCCTGGTCTAACTTCAGCACCAACTCTTACGATACCACGCTCATCCAAGTTTTTCAATGCATCTTCGCCAAGGTTCGGAATGTCTCTTGTAATCTCTTCGTCGCCAAGTTTTGTGGCTCTACAAGGCATTTCTTCAACTTTTAGTGTTATAGATGTGTATATATCCTCTTTTACTATTCTTTCACTAATTAAAATAGCGTCCTCGAAGTTGTATCCTTCCCAGTTCATATAACCAATCAAAACGTTTCTACCAAGGGCAAGTTCGCCATTTTGGGTTGCATAGCCATCAGCAAGTAAATCTCCCTTTTTTACCTTTTGACCCTTTACACAATTTGGTTTTTGGTTGTTACATGTGTCTGCGTTTGTTTTTTGGAATTTGATTAGCCTGTATTCGTCTTCTTCGCCATTTTCCGCAAGGACTTTGATTACATCGGCACTAACATAAGTTACCGTTCCAGGTCTTTTTGCCACAATCATATCTCCACAATCTTGGGCGACTGGTCTTTCCATACCTGTTCCAACAATTGGAGCTTCTGGCCTTAGAATTGGCACTGCTTGACGTTGCATGTTTGAACCCATAAGTGCACGAGCAGAGTCATCGTTTCCAAGGAATGGAATAAGTGCAGTGGCGGCCGAGATGAATTGCTTTGGACTTACATCCATATAGTCAACTCTTTCTCTTGGCACTTCAACAATACCGTTTTTGAATCTACATAGCACACGTGGATTCACAAATTTACATTCACCATCAAGTGGTTCAACCGCTTGTGCGATATAGCAATTATCTTCAACATCTGCCATATAGTATTCATAGGACTTACTTACTTTTCCAGTTGTTTTGTCAACTTTTCTGTATGGCGTTTCCATAAAGCCATATTCATTTATTTTTGCATAAGACGCAAGTGTGTTGATAAGACCAATTGATTGACCTTCTGGGGTTTCAATGGCACATATTCTTCCATAATGCGTGTAGTGAATATCACGGACTTCAGCACTTGCTCTTTCCTTCTTTACACCACCAGGTCCTACCGCTGAAAACTTACGCTTTTGGGTTAGTCCACTTAGGGAGTTGATTTGATCCATAAGTTGACTTAATTGCGATTGAGCGATAAAGTCTTTTAGAGCTTTATTTACTGGACGTGGGTTGACTATTTGACTTGGTGTGACTTCGCTAAGTTCTTTCCCTTGAAGCATTTCTTTTATGTTTGCACCAAGTTTTTTGATACCTGCTCTAAAGGCGTTCCCAATAAGTTCACCAACAGATGCAATGCGTTTGTTTGACAAGTGGTCAATGTTATCAACTTCGCCAATACCCTCAATTACATCGAGATAGTAACTTATTGTTGCCAAGATATCGTCCATGGTTAGCGTTGTGATGATAAGGTCTTTCGCATTGTCTTTTATTGCTTGCAATCTTTTTTCTTTACCCTTGTTTTCTTTAAGTATTTGAACAAGTTTTGGATAGTAAACATCTTCATTTATTCCAAGTTCTTCTTCTTTGCAAGGGAAAACCTTGCTAAGTTTGACACGATTATTTCCACGGATTAAGTGGCTTCTGCCATTTAGTTCAACAAATACTTCATTTATTCCGCTATCTTGAATTTGTCTTGCAATTTCTGGACTAATTTTTTCGCCTGCTTTCACAACAACTTCGTCGTCAATCACGATGTTGTTTGTGCTTATTTGTCCTGCAATTCTTGTTGCTAATGAAAGTTTTTTGTTGATTTTGTATCTACCAACACGATTTACATTGTAGTACGCGTCAGTAAAGAACAACAAATTAATGTAGTTTCTTGTACTCTCAGGGTTTGGAACATCAGCAGGACGAGTCTTTCTTGCAAGTTCAATGAGTGCCTCATCTTGTGTTGCTTGCGGTTCTTTTTCAATGACTTGTTTTATTAGTCTATGACCACCAAACATATCTATAATTTCTTGATTTGTGTAACCAAAACACTTCAAAAATAGCCCAAGCGATATTTTGTGTGCTCTGTCCAAAACTATTTTAAGTGATTCTCCTGCGCCTTGTTCAATTTCAAGCCACATACCATGGTTTGGATAAACTTGACCGCGAAGTGTGGTGTTATCGTCTTTATCCCTTGTGAAATATACACTTGGAGAACGTTGTACTTGACTTACAACAACCCTTTCTATTCCGTTAAAAATGAAAGAACCTTGGTCAGTCATAAGTGGAATATCGCCAAGATAAACTTCCTGATCAACCGCCTCCCCAGTGTCCTCAATTACTAATCTTGCTTTAACTTTAAGTGGTTGAGCATAACTCATCCCCCTTCTTTTGCATTCTCTTATGTCGTATTTTGGCTTTTCAGTCATATCGACATCTAGAAAATACAATTTTGCCTTCCCACTGTAGTCAGTGATTGGTGATTGTTCTTGTAAAATGTCGTATATACCATGCTCTAAAAATTCAGCATAAGGTTTTTTCTGAATTTCAAGCAAATTTGGTAACTCGGCAATTTCATCAAGTTTGGCGAAAGAATATCTTTCATTTTTACCACATTTAATTTTTTTAAGTGTAGGCATTTGGTGTTGCATAATTTTTACTCTCCTTGATTTTCTTCTTTTTTTCATTCCCATAAAAATACATAGTTGTGTTTTCATAAAAACATACATATATTTTTACATGAAAACAACAAGCAAAACTACACAGAATACGCCTTTCTGTGAGACTGCCTGTTATTCAAATATTTAATTAGAATATACTACCTTAAACACTATCCGTATAATATTCCTTTTGATAGTATAAAGATTTTATCGCAATTTGTCAACTATTTTTGAAAAAATTTTCATGCTTTATCATAAAAATTTTGTAGAAATTAAAGATTTTTTGTGTCGGTTAGGTTATTTTCCAAAACATTTAGATATTCTTTAGGTGAAATAGGTTTTACTTTGTTTTTTATTTTATTACAATTTTGATTCACGTTAACTATATGGTCACGAATGTCACTATTGCCCCATTTCCCCGCTTTTGAAGTTATAAAATCTTTTTCATTTAATGTTACAAAATTTATGCCCAATATACTAGATTGTGCCATTATTCTTGAATCGCCATACACACCTAATGAGTTTATATCGCTGTCCATACATGGCTTACCATCGACACTCGTTCGATACAGTTTTGAAAGAGTGTCAATTAAATTCGCTTGATCGTAACTTTCAAAGACAACAACAGTGCAATGTTTGAGCATTTTGTCAATAAGTGTGCTATCAAAATACTTGAAACATTGACTATCCGTATTATTTCCTTTTTTACAATGATTTTGAATTTCATTATAACTATCTTGCACAACAAAAAATTGCAGTTGCCCCCGTATCATCTTTTCAAACAATTTCCCTGTATAATATTTTTGCCTTAGATTACGATAATCATCTGTTAGAGTTTGGAATTTTGATATATTTTTTTCAATATTTTTCAAAGTTTCTATGCTTTGTTGCAGTTTGCCTAAAAGTTTTTGTTTACGGTCATTTGGTATATTAATTTTTTTAACATTTCCATCCTTATCTTTTACTTCTCCTAAAAGAAGGTTTTGTGTATTTTTAATGGCTGTTTCAAGGTTACTTTTGGTTGAGTGTAGATAAGATTTATATAGAGGAAATATATTATATATATCTGTATCACTATGTTTTGCCAAAAAGTCAATACCAATAACTTCTTTTAGTTTGACGTTTAGGTCTTGAAGTTTTTTGCCATCAGTTAAAAGTTTTTCAATTAGTTCAGCCTCGCCATGCCTGTCGAATATATCGCAATATTCAAGACAATGAAAAAATACGCAAGAGTCAATGCAAACTTGTTCCATTATCTCTGCCCTCCACCATTTTTTGAAGTAACATTATAACCTTTGCTTTGTGCGTCTTTTTTCGCTTTTTTGCAATCTTCTTGTGTTTTCTTTATTTGAATATCTTTTGGTTGATTCTCAAAAACTTCGCCTTCAACTTCTCTTTCCAGTTCAATTTGCGAAATAACTTGCGATGCAATATCTTCATCGCAAACTTTGGTATCTTTTACACTTTCAAACCTATCATTTATGTTTTTTGCACAACTGCTTGCGTCGTCAAGCATCTGCTCCAATTTTTCCAAGTCGTCCATATATTTCCCTTTTGTGTTAATTATTTTAACATACTGTCACTTATTTTTCAAGTGGAATATTTGGTGTGACAACTTTTATATGATTTTATTGGAATTTTGTTTGCAAATACAAAATGCTTAATTTAACTTTTGCATATTACAAATAAACTTTATATTTTAGCGATGTTTTAGAACTGGTGCAACTGGAAGTTTTGGGGTAGCGATTTTTTGGGTGAAATCTTTGAGTTTTGTATTTTGACCAATGCTAAGGCTTTGACTTCTAAGGAGCATTAACTCGTCATTTAGTTTTTGGTTTTGTTGAGTTGATGTTTTGAATTGTTGCCTAAGCTTTTGTATTTCTTTTTCTTTCTCATATATTTTTACAAGCATTTTCCTAAGCGTTTGGTTCGCATTTTGGTTTAATATATTACACTCTTGTCGCGTTTTTTCTTCTGTTTGTTTTTGCACTAAGCGGACAAGCCCCAAAAACAGACTATTTATATCATTGTCCGTTAAATTTGCTTTGGGATTCATGAATTGAATGATATTGTTTTGCTTTTTTTGTTTTAATGTATCATTGCCAAGTCGAAGATTTTGAAGGCAACTTTCGTACAATTGTTTGTCTTTTATAACCACACTTCTAAACTTGTTTTGTAGTCTTAGCATTTGTGTAACATTATTGTTTGCGAGCATTAAACACGCCTTCCTAACAGAACACCCCTTACTTGTGAGTTTTAAAATTTCGGTCACAAGGTTTTTGGTTTCATCCAAAGAAAATTCTTTTTGCATAACTTTTTGATGGTTTTTTATATCAATTTTAAGTGCATTCCTTCTTTCTTTGTTTTGTTCAAGTTCGCATAATTCGTTATAGTAGTAATTTCGCACACTATTAGGCTTTCGGTTTGTTATTTTCGCATACAACCTAAACATACTCGACAAATTTTCGTTATGTTTTTTTCCTTCTTCAATAAATGTAAAAAGTTTTTTAACTTCGCCATCTTTCCACTTTGAATATTGTTTCATATTTCCTCACTTTCATAAAAGTTATTGACAAAAAAAACATAGTTAAACTATATATATAAAAAATAAAAAGTTTTTCATAGCATAATAAAAAGATCAATATATTATACTATGGGAAAAATATTGATAACATCAAATTGTGATTATGTTGTGCAAATTAGCAATGAAACATTTTTTGTGGATAATAAACAATATATTGAAGTCCTAGACAATGATGGCATGTCACTAACCTTTTTGGCATATCCAATAAATGATTCAAAAAACAGTTTGCCTTATGCTGTAAACTTGGACTTAAAAAATAGTAATACAATTCCAAAAAATGTGAAGGTATACAAACTAAAAGATAGATGCGAAATTGAACTTTTGCCTTATATTATTCCAAGTGTAACACCGCTATACAGTTTTAACCAAAATATTATGGGAGAGATGTATCGAATCATTTGTTATGTTGATAGAGTACAAATATCGTCAAAATATGGCGAATATGTCTATGAAAGTGCTGGATTCAATCATTCGTGCAGTGTACACAAAAATTTGATATATGTTTTATCTCGCAATTATGATATAAAAAATCTTGTTATTTTCGACACAAAAAATAATACATTCACCGAAATAAAGGGCGAGAAAATTGAAATCCAAGAAAATACGATCAAAAGTTTGTCAAAAACAAATATCCAAAAGCACCAAGTTTTAACAACATACAATATAGACGACAACATAACCATGAAAAGTATTGAATATTTTTGTGAAGGAAATTCTCAAAATCCGATAGGCCCCAAGGAAATGGTCCCATATATGTTTTTTGAATCAATAAAAATAAAAGACTATGTTTCTGCAAAAAAATATCTTACAGAAAGTTTTTCTCA
>CAYQLL010000043.1:0-7584 GCA_964418405.1 uncultured Christensenella sp.
TATCCGAAAATGCACAAATGACAATGCAAATTGCCGAAAAGTATGCAAAAAGCATAAAATCGCCAGTTGTAATTTCGCTTGTTGGCGACCTTGGTGCGGGCAAAACAACTTTCACAAAAGGCTTTGCAAAAGGGCTTGGCGTGACTGAAACTGTCACAAGTCCAACTTTTACAATTATGAACGACTACAAAAGCGGACGTTTGCCACTCTATCATTTTGATATGTACAGGCTAAACGGCAAAGACGAAGCGTCAAATCTTGGCTTTGACGAATATTTTGATTTAAGAAAATTGAACGGAGTTGTTGTTTGTGAGTGGGCAGAAAATGTTTCTGGCTTGCTTCCAACTCTTCACGTGGAAATTGAATTTGAAAAAATTGATGAAAACAAACGCAAAATAAAAATTGGCGTAAAAGGTTGGGTAAAATGAAACTACTTGCACTAAACACCGCTTTTTCAAACAGTGACATTGCTGTGTCGCTTGACGGAAAATGCGACTATATCTCGCACTCGTCAAGTGCAAAACAATCTGAAAATGCACTTGTTTGTATTGATGAGCTACTAAAAAGGAATAACTGTAAAATTCAGGACATTGACACTATGGCAGTCGTAATAGGGCCGGGGTCTTTCACGGGCATTCGCATTGGTATGGGACTTGTTAAAGGTATGGCTGTTGCAAAAGAAAGTTTGAAACTTATCGGCATTTGCTCACTTGACCTTTTAGCATACGAATTTTGCAAAAATGAAAACTTTGACAAAGAGTTCACTTGTGTTTTGGATGCTCTTAGTGGAAACTTGTTCATATGTTCCTACAAAGGCACAAAAAGAACAAGTGAACCAAAAATGCTAACAGGCGACGACTATGAAAATTTATCTGGCATAGTTGTTGGACTTAAAAGTGAAAACCTAGATTTTTGCACAAATTATGCTGAATTTTCCGCACAGTCGCTTCTAAAATTTGCACAAGATAAGGCAAAGTTAGGTGAGTACACCAGCGAGCAAAATTTGTTGCCACTATATTTAAGAAAATCTCAAGCAGAGATGGGACTTAGCGATGCAAATAAGAAAAATTGACAAAGATAACCTAAACAAACTTTTTGATATTTCAAAAAGTGCTTTTGGTGGCGAAAGTTGGACTTATTCGCAGTTTGAAAATGCTATTCGTGACAAAAACTATATATTTTTTGGGGTGTATAGTGACGACCTAATTTCCTATGTTGTGGCAAACGAAAGCGTTGACGATGTCAATATTTTATCTATCGCAACAAGCAAAGATTATTTGCGTTGTGGCTATGCAAAAGCACTAATTGAATATTTGACAAATTATGCACTACTAAATAAAAAGACACTATCACTTGAAGTAAAAGAAAATAACCAAAAAGCAATTTCGCTATATAAAAAAATGGGCTTTTGTGAAGTTTGCAAAAGAAAAAACTACTATCGCGACGGACAAACAGCAATCGTGATGTTTTCATCAGTTGCAAAAAATGATAGTGGTGCATAAATATTTATGTGTACATAGAATATAAAAAAACAAAAGTTTATTACAAAAAAATTGGCAGTGGCAAGAAAAATATTGTATATTTGCACGGCTGGGGAACTGGCGAAAAATACTTTGAATTTGTTGCAAAAGATATGAATGCAACAAATGTACTGATAGATTTTCCGCCATTTGGCAAAAGTGGCGAAATAAATCAACCGTTTACACTTTTTGACTATGCCGAGATTGTTTTATTTGTGCTAAAAAAAGAAAACATACAAAATTATTCGATTATTTCTCATTCTTTTGGCACAAGAGTTGCAATTTTGCTAATTAGTCATTATAATGAGAGAGTAGAAAAGTTGATAATAACTTCTGGTGCGGGACTAAAACCCAAAAACGCACTAAAAAAGTTTATGCGAAAAACTTACTACAAAATCGCAAAATTATTTGATAAAAATTTTGAGAGTGGGACAAGTGACTACAAAAACTTGTCGCCAATTATGAAAAAGACTTTTTCAAATATCGTCAATTTTCATTTGGATGAATACGCAAAAAAAATAGAATGCAAAACTTTGATTGTTTTTGGTAGTCTCGACAAGCAAACACCAATATATATGGCAAAAAGATTTTCAAAACTAATCAAAAACTCAAAACTTATAATCTACAAAAATTTTGACCACTTTGCATATATAAAAAACAGCCAACAATTTTTACTAGATATAAAAATATTTTTAAGGGAATGATATGGAATTTTTAAGTAAACTATCAACTGAACTAATTATTGCCATTGTGCTTAGCGCAATCAATGGTGTTATTCTTTGCTTTTTGTCGGGCAAATTATTGCACGTTTTGCAACTTGGTGGATATCGCGTAAAAGAACTCAACGCCTATCTAAAAGAAACCAAATTTAAGTACCTTGCGAGACTTGTTATGCTTTGCTTTTTGTCTGTTGCAAGTATGACAGTAACGAACGCTTTGCTTGACGGTCACGGGCTGTATTGGAGTTATATCGGGCTTTTGTTTTACTTCTATTTTAGCATTGTGTTCATAATTAACGTCTATCAAACTCCACAAAAAACCCCACTAAAACAAACACGAAGAATGAATCGTCTTGTGGCGTGTGTTTTCATTGTGTCAACGCTTGTAACTTTTGCACTTATTGCCATTTTTAGTGAGTGGATAGAAAGCATAAGATTTGCAATAATTTCCATAACACCGCTACTTGTAATTTTAATTGTTCCGCTTTGCCACTTCATTTGTGTTCCAATTGAATTTTTGTTTAGACAATTCTATCAAAGCAAGGCAAAAAGCAAACTTAGAAAAATGCCAAACCTAATCAAAATTGGAATAACAGGCAGTTATGGAAAAACCACCACAAAACATATTCTAAATGTTATGCTCTCCAAAAAATATAGCGTTTGTATGAGCCCATACAGTTTTAACACACCAATGGGACTTACAAAAGTCATCAACAACTATCTAAAAGACACAAACGACGTGCTTATTTGTGAAATGGGAGCAAGGCAAGTTGGGGACATAGCGTACCTATGCAAACTAATAAAGCCAAAGCACGCAATCATAACAAGCGTTTCCGACCAGCATCTGGCAACCTTTGGGACAAAGGAAAATGTCTATAAGGCAAAAGGCGAACTTGTGGATAGCATTGACGATGGAATTATATCTTTTAACGCACAAAACCAAGGCTCAAAAAAAATGTATGACGAATGCACAAAAAACAAAATTTTGTGCGGACTAGATGGCGGCGACTACTATGCCAACATATCCAACGTAAAACTATCAAACACAGGTTCAACTTTTGACCTTACAATTGGCGGAAAAACGGTCAGTTGCCAAACAAAACTTCTAGGACAAGGCAACTTGGAAGATATCGCCATTTCAAGCGGACTTGCATATGTTTTGGGCGTCAAACTTAGCGAAATAAAAAGTGCAATTGCATCGCTTAAACCAATGCCACACAGACTGGAACTGATTGAAGAAAACGGACTAATAATTATTGACAACTCCTACAACGCTTCAAAAGAAAGTAGCCATGAAGCACTTAGCGTTTTATCAATGTTTTCAGGCGAAAAAATTGTTGTAACACCGGGTCTTGTGGAACTTGGCGACAGCGAATATGACGCCAACGTTACTCTTGGGCAAGAAATTGCAAAAGTCGCCAACAAAGTTGTAATTGTGAATGTGGCAAACAAACAAGCACTTTTGGACGGACTAAAATCGCAAAACTATGACGAAAATAACATTATTTGCGTGGATAGTTTGGACATTGCAAAAGACAAACTCAAACAACTTGCAAAGGCGGGCGACATTATCTTGTTTGAAAACGATTTGCCAGATAACTATATTTAATAACCAAAAAATCTCACAATTCATATATTACTTGTGAGGTTTTTTTATGCAAAATATTATAGTTGTATATGGCGGAAAAAGTGTTGAACACGACATAAGCATCCTAACCGCCATCCAAACAATGAAAAACATTAACAGACAAAAATATAACGTCATTGCAGTGTATCAAACAAAAGATTGTCCTTTTGTATCGCTCAAAAATCCACTTGATATAAAAACTTACATAAATCACGACAAAAAATACAAAAAAGTTGACTTTATTTTGGGCGAAAGGAAAATAAAAGTAGGTCACAAAAAACTACATGTGCATTGTGCCATAAACTGTTGCCACGGAGCATATGGCGAAGACGCAACACTGTGCGCTCTTATGAATTTGTGCGACATTCCAATAACTTCTTGCTCAATGCTTGCAAGCAGTGTTTGTATGGACAAAATCATCACAAAAGACATTTTTAGGGCAAACAATATCCCTTGCGTAGATTACATCGGCATAACTTACGACGAGTATTTTCTACATCAAGAAAAAATGTTGAAGTGTATTGTGCAAAAACTAAGTTTCCCCGTTATCGTCAAGCCGTCAAATCTTGGCAGTAGCATTGGCATTGAAAAGGCGACAAATGTTAGCGAACTTACAAAAAGTTTGGACATCGCATTTTGCTACGATAGGCGAGTGATAGTCGAACAGTGCCTACAAGATTTTAGCGAGATAAATATTGCGTGCCTTGGCAACAATTTTTGCGAGTTGTCGAGCCTAGAACAACCAAAAAATTGGAAAGACTTTTTGAACTTTGATGACAAATACACAAATCGCGAGATGGCATCCCAAAAAGTGCTAAACCCAAAACTAGACAAGGGCATTGAAAAGAAAATAAAATCGCTTGCCAAGTTATGCTTTAAGGTATTTGACCTATCTGGCAACATAAGAATTGACTTTATGGTCAAGGGCGGAGAAGTCTTCGTTAATGAGATAAACACAATTCCAGGTTCGCTTGCATTCTATCTTTGGAAAGGCAAAAACATCGAATTTTTTGAACTTATTGACAAAATGATAGACATTGCAATACAAAAACATAAACAAGAAAGTTTGTGCATCCGCGACTTTGATAGCACTGTGCTAAAATCTTTTCAAACAAACTCCGCCAAAATATCCAAGTAAACCTATGAACATATTTTGTCAATAATAACTTTCACATCACTTGCAACATTATCTTTTAAGGCACTTTTCAAAGTGTCTTTTTCTTGCTTAGATAAAACAAAACGCTCAAGCGTGAAGTCCTTTGGCAAAAATATTCCGCCGTTTTTCCCATTTTCACAATAAAATGGCACGCCCGCAATACTCAGTGCGTCTATATAGCGATAAACAGTCCTTGTGCTTATTTCAAAACTTTGTGCAATCTTTTTTGCTGTTGTTCTTTTTTGTCTTGACACAAACATAAATATCCCAAATATTAAAAATTGTTTCATTGTTTTCTCCTTTAATACATGCAGTATAACACATAAAAAAACAAAAATCAAACATATGTTCTATTCTTCTAAAAAATTTTTATAACTTTTTATATTTTGACATATTACAACTTTTTCACACATAAATTACAGTATCAAACTACGGAGGTTTTATGGAAAGATTTGAGATATACGACGACATCGCAAAACGCACCAATGGCGATATATATATTGGTGTAGTTGGGCCTGTTCGTTCTGGAAAATCTATGTTTATTTCACAATTTATGCAAAAATTAGTTATTCCAAATATAGATAACAAGCAAACAAAAGAAAGGGCAATAGACGAGTTGCCACAAAGTGCGGAAGGAAAAACTATTATGACCACACAGCCAAAGTTTGTACCAAACACAGCGGTTAGCATAAACGTCGATAACATTTCAATGAATGTTCGCCTTGTTGATTGTGTTGGCTATTTTGTGAGCGGAGCACTTGGCAAAGAAGAGGACAACAAACCCCGCCTTGTCAAAACCCCTTGGAGCGACAAAGAAATACCATTTGAAGAGGCGGCAGAAATTGGCACAAACAAAGTTATATCTGAGCATTCAACCATTGGCATACTTATGACCACCGACGGCACGATAACTGACCTAGACAGAGCAAACTATGTTCAAGCGGAAGAAAAAGTTGCACACGAACTTCAAAAAACGGGCAAACCTTTTGTTATTGTTGTCAACTCAACAAACCCTCGTGGCGAAGAAGCCCAAAAGTTGGCAACCGCACTTTCGCAAAAATACAACGCCAGCGCTCTTTGTGTCAACGTCAAAGAACTTGACACAAAAGACATTGAAAATATCTTTGAAAAAGTGTTACTTGAATTCCCAATAAAGTCCCTAAAAGTCAAAATGCCAAAGTGGCTTCAAGCACTTGACCCAAACGACGAAATAATCACTCAAATTATAACCGAAGTGAAAAAGTTTGGCGAGAATGCCGAAAAAATAGGTCAAATTGACAAGACAAACGTCGCATTTTTGGAAAGCGAAGATTTTGAGCCACTAACAATTGGCGCAATAAAAATGGGCGAGGGGACAATAGAGTTCACAGTCCAGCCAAGACAGTCACTATTCTACAAAGTGCTATCTCGCCAATGCGATGTCGAGATAAAAGACGACTATCACCTAGTAAGGTACATAAAAGACCTAGCATTCGCAAAAAAAGAGTACGACAACCTAAAAGACGCACTAATAGGTGTGCAAGAAAACGGCTATGGCATAGTTGTTCCAAAACAAGACGATATGATTCTAGAAAGCCCAGTCGTTGTTAAACAGGGCGGAAGATACGGTGTGAAAATCAAAGCAACCGCACCTTGCTTGCATATTATGAAAGTTGATGTTGAAACAGAAGTTAATCCGCTTGTAGGTTCGCAAGAACAAACACAAGACTTAGCACAACTTTTGCAAGACCAACTTGAAACTGACCCAAAAATTGTTTGGCAAACAAATATGTTTGGCAAAACCCTAAGCGACTTGGTATGTGAAGGGATGACAAACAAAATATCCGCAATGCCACTTGAAGCCCAACGAAAAATGCGAAAAACTCTTGGCAGAATTGTCAACGAAGGCAAAGGCGGAATCATCTGCATCTTGCTCTAATCACATCCCCCAAAGTGACCTTTACCCAAGGTCACTTTTTGTATTATTATAAAAATACCAATAATACAAAACTTACTAAAAAAAGTAATGTGCAACATTTGCACTTTGCAAATGTTTAATATAATAACAAGCAATATATAAGAAATAATTCGGAAATCCCGAATTTTCTATCAACCTTAAGTAAGGAATAAAACCCAAAATCTTGCACAAACTAGAATAGGAAAGTCAAGCCAAAAACACAAAAACTAGTCGTCATTGTGTCACACCGACCCCGCGTAGCGTGGGGAGCGTGTCCCCCAGTGCAAATGCACCTAACCCTGTCGGGAGATCCTCTCGTGGCAAATGCTTGCCACTCGGGAAGACACACTGAGAGCGTACTCAAGTTATTGTGTGTCATATCGAGCCTACATAGTAGGCGAGCATATCTCCCAAACTTGTACTAGCACAAAGTGTAATCAAGCGAAAATGGCAAAAACTCGCCTTGGGCAAAAAAGTTGAAAAAAAATAAAAAAAATTTGTTAAAATCGCTTGACATGATTTTGCAAATCGGCTATCATTTTTAATGATAGATACTCGATAAGTGTTTGTTGGCTGAACATAGATGCAGTTTGAGCAAGCTCAAGAGTAGATATTAGTAGTGACCT
>CAYQLL010000044.1:0-7444 GCA_964418405.1 uncultured Christensenella sp.
CATCAGTTTTGCTTGAAAATGACTTCGTCGCTTTCAGACAAAACTTCCGATAATACAAATTTAGAAAAAAGTTGAAATTTTAATGATTGAAGTTTCAACTTTTTTTAATTCCAAATTTTTACAATTTTGTAAACTATGTTTTATTCGGCGTCGTCTCGGTCATGCTAATGCAAGCATTGCACGACACTCAGCACTATGTGATGTTGCTTTGCTCACTTTATTCGCAAATCAATTTTGCTAACGCAAAAGTTTTGCTTGAATATACCTTCGGTGCATTCAGACAAAACTTCAGATAACACAAAATATGGTACTTGAAAATTAAGTTAAACTATGTTACTATACATATAAGGGGAAATAAAAAATGCGTTATACGTCGAAAATGAAGTTCAATATACACTTAGCGATTTCAATTGCCGTAGGTTTGCCTATTGGTTTTGTTTATGGGGGTACTGTTCTTGCAGAAGAAGTCCAAAAAAATCGTGCAGAAAGTGAATGTGAAAAGTATAGCGAAGTTTTACCTTATCTTATGACGCGTGAATATGGTATGCCACTTAAGGCAAAAGTTAATAAAGACATAAAAATTGAACTGAATTTGACAGAGGAAGAAGCAAAGCATGCGATTAGTGCAATTAACGAACTTGACGATATAAGTAAAAATATAAATTATACAATTTTAGATGGGAAAAACACTTCAATAAAAGCGGACATTTATATGTATTCAGTGGAAAATTTTCAAAATCCCGCTCGCACATTAGGGTTAACTAGTTTTACGTATAATGAAAGCACGGGTTACATAAATTACCCTATAGAAATAACATTAAATAAAAAATGCTTGAAGTATAAAAGTGAGAATGGCGTTAATTTGCTAAATTATGTTGTAAAACACGAAATGATGCACACTTTAGGTTTCGCTGATTTATATGACGCGCAATATTTGGATAAAAGCATTATGTGGTACAATACTGGGGCTGATATTGACAATTTTACAGACTTGGATAGGTATAATATTCAAAAAATGTATGATGATGGGGAAATAACGATTCAAAAACCATCAAATTCTTTGTTTGCGGCGATAATAGGAGAACCAAATATTATAAAAAAAGAAAAAGAATTGGAAGCTGAAATGGAAATGTAATAGATTTCAAATAAAAAATTGAGATAAAAAAGACATCTCAATTTTTTATACTTTTTTGTTAAGATAAGATAAAATTTGGTCAAGATTTTGCTCCAAAAAGGCATCCTGTTCGTGGAAAATATTATCAAGTTTTTCTAGGTAAATATTCAAAACATCTTTACCTTTATTGGTCAATGAGTAAGATATCGAACGCTTGTCATAACTACCTTTTTTGGAAACGATAAGCCCATCATTTATCATTTGTTTTGTGATAAGTGCCAAATTTGTTTTTTTTATGCCAAGTTTGGATATGAGCATTTGTGGCGAGCAACTTTGGTATTCGTCAATAAAATAAAGCAGTTTTATAACTGTTTGTGTTGAATTTGTTTGCATATTGCCACAAATTGTTTGACAAAGTGACTTTGTTTCCAAAATTTTTCTGGATATACTCATATATTACATAGTAAAAGTTTTTACAAATATTGTCAAACAAAAAGTAGTTTTTTGTTGCAGTTTTTTCATTTTTCTATTAAAATATATATGCTATGGTACTTGAAGGAACAATTGAGGATATAAGATTTAGAAATGAAGAAAACGGCTACACAGTGGCTGGGCTTTCTCATGGGAATGAATATACCACAGTTGTTGGTAAATTTTTGGCGGTTAATATTGGCGAAAATGTAAGACTTACTGGTAAGTTCGTCACAAATGCAAAATATGGCGAGCAGTTTAGTTTTGATACAAGTGAACTTATTTTTCCAAGTTCAATTGGTGGCATAAAAAAATATCTTTCAAGCGGACTAATTAAAGGTGTTGGTCCAGCAACTGCAAAAGCGATTGTTGACACTTTCAAAAAAAGCACTTTGGAAATTATGGAATTTGCACCACAAAGACTTAGCGAAGTCAAAGGAATAAGCGAAAAAAAAGCTCAAGCAATTGGTGAAGCATTTTCTCAACTTAAAGAAATACAAAACACTGTTATGTTTTTGCAAAGTTATAACATAACAACAAATATGTCACTTAAAATATATGAAGTGTACAAAGAAAAAACAATTGTAAACATAAAAGAAAATCCATATAGACTTGTTGAAGATGTTGACGGCATTGGCTTTTCATCGGCGGACAAAATTGCAAACTCCATGGGCATAAAATACGACAGTCCGTTTAGGATGAGAGCGGGTATACTTCATATACTTAACGAAAATAGCGAAAAAAACGGCAACACATATATGCCAAAAGAAATGCTACTTGAACAACTTGCTAAACTTTTGGGACTGAATAAAACTGATAGAGAAAAAGATTTTTTGTCAGTGCTAGAAAATCTAAAACTGGACAAAGTTATAACAATGTTTTTCAAAAAACCTTATGAAGTTGTAATGCTCACGAAATATTTTATGGTTGAAAGTGGTGTTGCTCAAAAACTTGCACTGCTAAACATAAGTGCAGCGGAAAGTAATTATGATGTTTCCAAAGATATAACCCATTTTGAAGAGATAAACCACATAAAATTTGATATTGACCAAGTTAGTGCAATCAAAAATAGCATAGCATGTGGAGTTAGTTTGATTACAGGTGGTCCGGGAACCGGAAAAACGACGATAATAAAATGTATCTTGGAAATTTTGCGAGCAAAAGGCAACAAAGTTATGCTCCTAGCGCCAACAGGACGAGCATCAAAAAGACTGTCGGAAAGCACAGACGAAGAAGCAAAAACCATACACAGAGGACTTGAAGTTGATTTCAAAAATGGCAAAAATAAGTTTGTCCATAACGAGAAGAACCCACTTGATGCAACCGCAATCATTGTTGATGAAGTTAGTATGGTCGATGTTATGTTAATGAACTCACTTCTAAAAGCCCTAAGACAAGACTGCAAACTCATTTTAGTGGGGGACAAAGACCAATTACCAAGTGTTGGTGCAGGCAATGTCTTGGACGACATATTACAAAGTAAAATAATTTCAGTTAGCTATCTTACAAAGATTTTTCGTCAAAACGAAAAGAGTTTGATAATACAAAATGCACATCTAATCAATGATGGCGAAATGCCAATAATTGATAACACATCAAGTGATTTCTTTTTTGACAGTAAAGCTCAACCAAGTGATATGAAAGATACAATAATAGATATGGTTACAAAACGTATACCAAAATTCCAAAACACTGATGTTTCCAAAATTCAAGTGCTTGCACCGCTAAAAGCGGGTGTTTGTGGAATAGAAAACCTAAACAGAAGTTTGCAACAAAAAATAAATCCACCAGCATACACAAAAATTGAGCAAGTTGTTGGCTCGCAAATATTTCGTGAAGGCGACAAAATTATGCAAACATCCAACAACTATGACCTTGTTTGGATAAAAGAAGATATGTATTCCTACGAAGAAGGCGCAGGCGTTTTTAATGGAGATATTGGTTATATTCAAGAAATTGACAGGCACACGGGTGAAACAGTTGTTGTGTTTGAAGACGGCAGGGAATGTGTTTATCCACGAACTGAATTAAGTCAACTTTCGCTTGCATATGCGATAACAATACACAAAAGTCAAGGCAGTGAGTTTGATATTGTTGTTATTCCAATTATTGCTGGCACAGGACTTATTCTCACGCGAAATTTAATTTATACTGCCGTCACAAGAGCAAAAAAGATGGTTGTTTTGGTCGGCGAGAAAAAGAACCTAAAACGTATGATTTCCAATGTCTACACACAAACAAGATTTACGATGCTTAAAGATTTTTTAATCACAGCTAATGATAAAGTAAAAGGAATGTTTGAATGAAAGAAAATATAATATACGACTTACTTTATCCCCAAAATATAACTTGTATATGTTGTAATGAAGATGTTTTTAGTGATGACAAAAGATGTATTTGTCCAAAATGTGATAAGACTTTACCCAAAATTGAAGGGAAAATATGTTTTAGGTGCGGACAAATAGTCAAAACTATAGATAAGTACTGCGATATGTGTAAAAAACCAAAACCTTATTATATGGCAAGAGCGTGCTTTGAGTACACGGGCAAAATCATTGCACTTATTCGCAACCTAAAATTTCACAATGCGCAATATTTGGCGGAAAACTTGGCAGCGTGCTTGTTTGAAACTTACAAAAAAGAAAAATTCAAGTGCGACATAATCGTGCCAGTGCCGATGCGAGAAGAAAGACTGAAAAAGCGTGGATACAACCAAGCGGGATTGCTTGCTTATCATCTTGGCAAAATGCTAAATGTCCCAGTTGAGGAAAAACATCTTTACAAGGCAAGAGAAACATTAAATCAAGTTGGACTTGACTACAAAACCAGGCGGAATAATCTCACAGACGCCTTCAAAACAACGGACAAAACATTTTTCAAAGGTAAAGATGTTTTGATCGTTGACGATGTTTTTACAACTGGCGCAACCATAGAAAGTTGTGCAAGCGCACTAAAAAAGGGTAAAGCACGTAAAATTTACGCCATAACGGTGGCACATACCAAACCAAAATTAGATTAAATGTAAAAAATATCGTAAAATGTTTGTGTAATTTGGATATTTATTGTACAATAACAAAGTTAG
The DNA here is from genome assembly GCA_964418405.1 of uncultured Christensenella sp. Classification (GTDB taxonomy): domain Bacteria; phylum Bacillota; class Clostridia; order Christensenellales; family UBA1242; genus UBA5893. The sequence continues at coordinate 4,668 of CAYQLL010000044.1, forward strand.
GAGAAAATTATGGGACTATTTTCTGGAGAAAAGAAAAGACTAAAAAAACTTGAAAAAATTGCCGACGAAGTTTTGGCACTAGAAGACAAGTATAAACAAATGGACAACGATACTTTAGTTGCCCAAACAAATATACTGAAAGAGAGATTAAATAACGGAGAAACATTGAACGATATCTTGCCAGATGCATTCGCAGTTGTAAGAGAGGCAAGCGCAAGAGTACTTAATATGCGACATTTCAAAGTGCAAATTATGGGTGGTGTTGCACTCCACCAAGGCAGAATTGCAGAAATGCGAACAGGTGAAGGTAAAACTTTGGTTGCAACTCTTCCGGCATACCTAAATGCGCTTACTGGTAAAGGTGTACATGTTGTAACCGTCAATGAATACCTAGCCCGCCGTGACGCTGAGTGGATGGGCAAAGTCTACAAATTTTTGGGACTTAGCGTTGGTTGCGCAATCAGTGGGATGAATGAATATGACAAACGTGGTGCATATATGCGTGATATAACCTATTGCACAAACAATGAACTTGGATTTGACTATCTTCGTGACAATATGGTTGTTGAAAACAAACAAAAAGTTCAACGCGGGCAAAACTTTGCCATAGTCGACGAAGTCGATAGTATTTTGATTGACGAAGCAAGAACACCTCTTATTATCTCAGGACGTGGAATGAAATCAAGCGACAGTTACTACTCCGCCGACAAATTTGCCAAAACATTAAAAGAAGAAGAAGACTTTGAAATTGACAAAAAGATAAAAGCAATTCACCTAACCGAACAAGGCACGGAAAAGGCGGAAAGATTTTTCAAAGTTGATAACTTGTCCGACGTGAACAACCTTGAACTCGACCACTACATTATGAACGCCCTAAAAGCAAACTTCATTATGAAGCGTGATGAGAACTACATCGTAAAAGACGACGAGATTTTGATTGTTGACGAGTTCACGGGAAGACTTATGCAAGGCAGAAGATATAGCGACGGACTGCATCAAGCCATTGAAGCCAAAGAAAGTGTGAAAATCAAAGACGAAAACAAAACTTTGGCAACAATAACTTTCCAAAACTACTTCCGTTTGTATCATAAACTTTCAGGTATGACTGGTACTGCAAAAACAGAAGAAGACGAATTTAACGGCATATATAATGTCGATGTTATCACAATTCCGTCCAACAGACCAAACGCAAGAATTGACTATAACGATGTTGTGTACCGCACAGAAAAAGGCAAACTTGGTGCAATTGTTGAGGAAATAAAAGAGCGAAATGAAAAGGGGCAGCCAGTACTTGTTGGCACAATAACCATTGACAAGAGTGAGGAAGTTAGCGAAGCGCTATCGCGTGCAAAAATTAAGCACGTTGTTCTAAACGCAAAAAACCACCAACAAGAAAGTGAGATTGTTGCTCAGGCAGGCAGAGTTGGTGCGGTTACTATTGCAACAAACATGGCAGGTCGTGGAACAGATATTTTGCTTGGCGGTAATCCAGAATTTATGGCAATAAAGAGAATGAGAGAAGAAAATTTTGACGATGACCAAATCTCTTTCTCAACATCTTTTGCTCCAAGCGATGACGAACACCTATTATCCGCTCGTGAAACATACAGAAAATACTACGACGAATTCAAAAAAACAACCGATGCCGAAAAAGAAAAAGTTATCTCACTTGGTGGACTCCATATCATAGGCACAGAGCGTCACGAATCAAGACGTATAGATAACCAACTTCGTGGGCGTGCAGGTCGTCAAGGCGACCCCGGTTCGTCCGTGTTCTTCTTGTCACTTGAAGATGACCTTATGATTAGATTTGGTGGCGAAAGACTTCAAAAAATAGCCGACTTTTTGAGAATTGACGACACGACACCAATTCAAATGCGTATGCTTTCAAGACAAATTGAAGGTGCTCAAAAACGCATTGAAGCACAAAACTTTGCATCAAGAAAGAATGTCCTAAGATTCGACGACGTTATGAGCAAACAACGCCAAATAATTTATGGCGAAAGAAACAAGGTGTTAGATGGCGTGGATATTCACGAACAAATTATGGAAATGTATCCAGAAGTTATTAGCAAAATTTGTAACACCTATCTCGATGCTGACAAACCTTTCTTTGAATGGGACCTAAAAGCACTCAACACAGCACTAGAAGACAAACTTTTCCCAAAGGGAACAAACCTTGTTACAAGTGAATTTGTGGATAATTGCGAGATTAGCGATGTAATTGACAAAATTTTGGAAATTATCACACAAAAATATCAAGTGAATGTTGACAAAACAAAAGAAATTGGAATAGATTTTTCAACTTTTGAAAGACTTATACTTCTTCGTGTTGTTGACTCACTTTGGATGGACCATATTGACCAAATGCAAATCTTGAGAAACGAAATTGGTATTCAAGCCTATGGGCAAAAAGACCCCGTTGTTGAATACAAGCGCCAAGGTTTTGAAATGTTTGACCATATGGTTGACAGAATTCACGAAGATGTCACCGCATTTTTGCTTAACACTCACATCGAGATTGAAAAGAAAGTTGAAATGCCAAAACAACACACATTCAAACCTGCCGATGTTGTGGACAATGCCCCACAAAAAACTATTGAGAAAAACGAGCGACAAATTGGTCGCAACGAATTATGCCCTTGCGGAAGCGGTAAGAAATACAAAAATTGTTGCGGTAAAAAATAACATATAGACAGCGTACCCCGAAATAAAGCACACTATATAAACTATGTTTTATTCGGCGTTGCTTCGGTCATGCTAATGCAAGCATTGCA
>CAYQLL010000045.1:0-7442 GCA_964418405.1 uncultured Christensenella sp.
GTTCGGGTGGGGCATATCGAACTGGTGGAGTTGCTGGATATGTTAATGGTGGTAAAATTGAAAATGTATCCGTTGTGTCTGGGAAGATCTTGGGAAATTTTTGGAATAATCAAAACAATGATCGTTGTGTCGGTGGTATCGCAGGATATATGGATAGAGGTACGATTAAGAATTGTAAGAATGCAGCCAGTTTGCATTACGGAAAGTTTATAGGCGGAATTGTTGGAAAAATGAATGGTGGAACTACAACAAATTGCATCAACTATGCAAATATAGAAGATAATAACGGTAATACATACCCGAGATATGGTGGCATTTGTGGAGAAAGTTATGGAACGATAACATTATGTATGAATAGAGGTAATGTTAAATGCAATATATCGACTGAATGGGAAAGCGAAGTAAACGGTGTGAAGATTACGTTTTATGGGGACATCAAAGTAGGCGGAATTGTTGGTGATGCAAACACATATGCTGTAACCAAGTGTGCAAACTACGGAGATGTTTCTGGTGGAAACACAAGTAACATGAAAGCATATGTTGGCGGCATTGCAGGTATGATACATGATATTAATGTTGAAGATTGCTATAATTCTGGTTCTATCTATGCTTATGCAAAAGAATTTTCGAACATAAATAAGAGAGAAATTACTACAATATCAAGTTCAGATACTGTTAAGTTTAAATCTGGTGCTGGTTTATTCTGGGCCTACACATTGTATATTGTTAGCGGTAAATATACTGAGTCAAATGGAAGTGGAGAGTATAGAAATAAAACATATGCTTCTTATCTCTCTGAGACTGGTTACTTGGCGTATAGGGGCGGAATTGTAGGTTATGCGTACGATGGTAGTGGGGAAATAAAAAATTGTTTTAATAAAGGCTATGTTTCAAATGAATATAGTGAGATGAAGACAGTGGGAGAACTTTATTTTAAGTGGAAAGCAAATGGTGAATTCCATTTATTGATAAAAGAAAATTTTAGTTACGGAAAATATTTTAATTATGGAGTAATATGTGGCAATAATGTAAAAATGACAGGAACATATGAAAAAAGTTATTCATCAAGTAGTTTGTATCTTACCCCTTTATCTTTAAGTCAAACTTTGTATAATCATGATGGTAAACATGAAAGAGTTACAAGTTTAAATTCATGGATATCTTCGGAAAGTACTGGTAATGATCAGTGGTATCTGGATTGGTGTCCGTGTGGTGGTAATTCCTATCATACAACTCATGGTGTTGATGCTTCAGACAGAACAAAAATTGTGTTTTCAGCGAAATATGAAAATGATGACAAGAAAACATACTATATCTATGAAACTGGTATCACAGGAAGCAGGTGGACGTCAGCAAATAACGGGATCTATGGTAATATACCTACTAAAGATTCGTCAGTATGGAATTCTGACTATACATTAAAAGACCTTTATTGGTAAGGAGATTAAATTATGAGAAAAAAGATATTATTATTAATTTGTGTTTTGACTTGTTGTTTTGTTTTGTTGGCATGCGGTACGGACATTGTGTGTGGGAAGTGGGGAGTATATTCATTTGCATATCTATATAATGGTGTGACTTATGAATATTCTTTAAGCGAAGCTAAGCAACTTGAAGAAAACATTGATGTTATGTCACATCCAGAAAAATATACAGACCAAGAGATTGTTGAAGGAACAATTGGTTACATGTATAATACACTTCATAACACAATGATTATTTTCAATAGCAATAAAACGGTTGATTATATTATGAACGGGGAAAAAAATACCACACTAACTTGGGAAAGACAGAAAGATAATATTATTGTAAAAGGATATGACGAATATTCACAAGATACAGTATATTCATTTGAAGATGATGATACTATTTACACGGAACAAACGTATAGTGGCAATACTTTAACAATTATTTTGAAAAGGAATTAATTAAAAAAAGACGAAGATTCGCAATTTGCTTGTCTTGGTCTTCTTTTTTTGATACCATATATTTATGGATTATATTTTAGGAAAAGACAAAATTATAATATATAATTGTGAAGATTTTAATATTATGCACATACTTGAGTGTGGGCAGATTTTTACATACAAAAAAGTTGCAGATTTTGAGTATGAAGTTTACTCAAAAGACAAAATTGCGAGAGTTGTGTTTGATGGCAAAAAGTATGTTATTTTGACAAGCGATGTTGAATATTTTGTGAATTTTTTTGACCTTTCAACTGACTATAGGGAGATAAAAAGAAAACTAAGCGAGTTTGACAAAATGCAAGATGCAATCAAATTTGGTTATGGAATAAGGATACTAAAACAAGATTTATTGGAAGTTATTATCGGCTTTGTTATATCCGCCAACAATCACATTGAAAGGATAAAAAAGAGTATGGCAAAAATTCGAGAGTGTGGGGAGAATATGGGCAGTTACTATGCCTTTCCAACACTTGTCAGACTTGGTCAGATAACTGAAACACAATTCAGAGAGTTTGGCTGTGGATATAGGGCGGGTTACCTTGTTAAACTAATCAAGCAACTTGAACACGTAGACCTTGAAGAAACAAAAAACTGGGATAAGAACAAATTAAAAAGTTGGCTTTTGTCACTTTATGGTGTGGGCGAAAAAGTTTGTGATTGCATTTTGCTTTTTGGATATAACATATGTCAATCTTTTCCAGTGGATACATGGATAGAAAAGGTATATGTTGATTTGTTCCACGTAACAAAACCTAGAGATAAAATGTCGAAAGATTTGATTGAATATTTTGGTGATTTGTCTGGATATGCCCAACAATATTTGTTTTTCTATAAAAGGTCTAAAATTGATTAAACTATGAAAAAAATTTACAATTTTAGTATTGCAAGTGGTGGTTTTGTATGATATAATCAAGATGAAAGGAGAAAAGATACAGATGTTAATATTATCAACTTGGAACAATTTTGTTGAAATCTTTACAGGGGAATTCGCTTGGCTTACAATAACATTAATGGTGCTTGGTATTATATTTTGTGTTGTTGAAGCAGTCATCCCGGGTTTTGGTTTTTTTGGCATAATGGGAATTTTGTTTGAAATTGGTGCGGTACTTGTTCACGCATTTTTGTGCGATGGACTGAAAAACCCACTTCAAATGCTGATTTTAATTGTTATGATTGTGCTTATCGTATTGCTTATATTCTTACTTTTTGTACGTTCGGCAAGGTTTGGACTTCTTGGTAAAACGGCTATTGTTGAAAATAGTACTGCCGTTCCAACCGATTATGGCAGAAAAGAACAAGAGGAAATGAAAGAACTTTTGGGAAAGGAAGGTATCACAACAACAGACCTTCGTCCAATTGGGAAGGTTAGAATTGGTGAAGAGACAATTGAAGTTTGCTCCAAAAATGGTTTGGTGACAAAGGGAGAAGTTGTCAAGGTAGTAGCCGTTGAAGATAATATTATATATGTTAGTAAAATAGTTTATTAAAAGGAGAAAAGATTATGATGAACTTATTACTTATGGAACTTTGGGCACAAATTGTACTTTATGTTGCACTTGGAATTTTCCTTGTACTTTTGGTAGTTATTTTTGCGATTGTTCCAATAAAAACTTGGTTTGTTGCACTTGTTTCAGGAGCGCATATTTCGATGTCAAGACTTATTGGTATGAAAATGCGTCGAATCAAAGTTGCACCAATCGTTGATGCCTACATTATGGCAAAAAAAGCGGGGATAAAGATAGATATCACGGAACTTGAAACGCACCAACTCGCTGGTGGAGATATTCAGAAGGTTATCAATGCACTAATTTCTGCTCACAGTGCAAAAATTGATTTACCAGTTGACCTTGCAAAAGCAATTGACCTTGCTGGACGTGATGTGAACCTAGCGGTTAGACAAAGTGTTACGCCAAAAGTTATTGAAACCGATTGGATAAGTGCGATTGCAAAAAATGGTGTTGAACTTAAAGTTAAAGTAAGAATCACGGTTAGAGCAAATATCGCTCGTTTGGTCGGTGGTGCAGGAGATGATACTGTGCTTGCTCGTGTTGGTGAAGGTATTGTAACAACCGTTGGTTCCGCTGCAACACACACAGAAGTGCTTGAAAATCCAGATTTTATTTCTCAAACAGTTTTGGATAAAGGTCTTGATACTGGAACAGCATACGAGATTTTGTCTATTGATATCGCCGATATTGATGTCGGTAAAAATATCGGTGCAGATTTGCTTAAAGATTCCGCCGAAGCAAAGAAGGTTATTGCCGAAGCAGAAGCAGCAGAGAGAAGAGCAATGGCTGCCGCTCATGAACAAGAAATGAGAGCAAAAACACAAGAAATGAAAGCAATGGTGCTTGCTGCAGAGGCAGAAGTTCCAAAAGCAATGGCTGAAGCAATTAAAAATGGTAAACTTGGGGTTATGGATTATTATAAGATTCAAAACTTGACATCTGATACTGCTATGCGTAACGCAATTGCAGGCAATGACCCAAATGCAAATTCTAACAAGAAACCAAAATTCTAATAAAAGGGGGATATAAGCGTGATTTGGATACTTATTGGCATTGTGGCTGTGGTATTTATGTTTTTCGTGTTTGCGCTTAACCCCGACAAAATAAAGTCTGTTATTTCAAAACCACTAAATAGAAAGCAAAAAGAGGAAAAAGTAGAGAAGCCAAAGCAAAAAGAACCTGAGTTTACATACAGTGAGTATGAACCTGTTAAAGTGGATAATCTAGGCGAGGCAAACGACAACGATGTCCCATACACCACTCTTGCACAAGAAAATGAAACCGAGAAAAATGAAGAAGAAGCAAAAGGAAATAAGGTTGCAAAAGGTGGACGGAAAACGGGAGATGTTAAAGCAAAAGATATTGAAATGGTTACAGTTGAGGACTTGGGCGAATATGACGAAAACGCCGACAGTGATATTGATCCAACGCTAGAACACACATTTGACGAAGACGAGCAAAACGAGGACTATGATATGTTTGATTTTGACCAGCAACAATCTATTGGCGAAGAAATAAGGAATTTGTCACCAGAGTTAAAAGTGTTATTAATTGATAATGTGCTAAACAAAAAAGGTGATGAGGACAAAAAATAAACATAAAAAAAGACGAACACACATACATTAATTTGAGGTATGTGTGTTTAATTTTTTCGAAGAAATGGCAACAATGTTTGGAATAAATTTAGGCAAATATGATAGTTTTAATTTGGTCAATATTTCTAATAAACTCGTGTATGTGGAAGGGCAAAAGGGTATAATTAAGATAACACCAGATTGTATAACTTTTAGAGTTAAAAATGGGGTTATTTCTGTTTTTGGACAAAATCTTACAATCAAGCGAATTGCTGAAAATGTTTTAGTTATTCAAGGCGAGATAAAACAGGTGGAAAGTGGCATATGAAAAGAGAATGTAAGTTTGTTGTTTCTTGCTTAAATTGTGAAAAATATCTCAATCAAATTGCGTCAAAATATGATATATATAATTTTTCAAAAATAGACGAAAAAGTTATTTTTTATTGCAAAAATAAAGATAAAAAAAATATTGAAAAAATATTAAAAAAATTAAATGTAAAAATATATAAAAATAATTATTTTGGTATATTTTTTCATATTAAAAATTTCGCTAAAATAGGCATAATTTTTGGTATTTTATTTTCTTGTATTTTATGGATAATTTCAACATTTTTTATTACAAATATTTTAATTTTTGGAGATATTAATCTTTCGTCAAATGATTTATATAATCTATTAAATAATTACAATATTTCAAGGTGGACAAAAAAGTCAAATATTGATACGCAAAAATTGCAAACCGAAATTGAAAATATTAAATACATAAGTTATGCAAGTGTGATAATTCGCGGAAATATGCTAGTTATAAATATCAAAGAAAAACTTGTAAATAGTGAAGTTGAAAATCTTGGAAAATATGAGCCACTTGTTTCACTTTATGACGCAAAAGTAACTGCAATAAAACTTATTCAAGGCACAGCAAAAGTTAAAGTTGGAGATATAGTAAAAGTTGGAGATGTTTTGGTTGAACCTTATTCTATTGATAGTAGTGGCGAAAAAGTTAGTGTTCAACCACTGGCGGATGTGTGGTGCGATGTTTTTGTTTCCGCGTCGCAAAGTGTTAAAGAAAAGAAAATATTAGAGCAAAGAACAGGCAACAAAACTACAAGTTACAGTTTGTCAGTTTTTGGACTGGAGATTTTTTCAAAGAAAAGCGAAAATAGTTTTTCAAAGTTTCAAGTTGAGAAAAGTGAAGTTTATGTGTCCACTCTAATTTTGCCAATAAAGAGAAAGGAAATAACTGTGTACGAAGTTGAACTTGTTGAACAAAATATCAACTTTGAGCAAGATAAACAAATTTTTATTGATAAAAGTAGGCAAATTGCTTTGCTAAATTTGGGAAAATATGACATAATAAAGGATGAAAGTTATACCGTTAAAAAGATTGACGACGAGTACACGATTTTATACACGATAACTTTCAATAAAAAAATTTGTTAGAAGGGACATATGATAATCAACTTTAATAATCTTGGCGACAAAACACTCAAAGAGAAAATTACTGAAATTTTTGAGATCGCGCTAAACGAAACACACAACAAAAACAATATCATAGTTGGCGTGACTATAGTTGGCAAAAAGACAATAAGAGAACTAAACAAAGAGCACAGAAACATTGACAAAGTTACCGATGTGCTTAGTTTTCCACTACTAGAGGTAAGCGAACTAAAAAGCAAGATTATGCAAGATGAAAGCATAGGTACCGAAATTGGCGATATCGTTATTTGCAAATCAAGAGCAAAAGAACAAGCCATTGAGTTCGGTCATAGTGAAAAACGAGAAATTTGTTTTTTGGCACTTCACGGTTTTTTGCATGTTCTGGGTTATGACCACATTCAAAAGAATGACGAACTTGTTATGTTCCCGCTTCAAGATAAAATTTTAGAAAAAGCACAAATGGAGAGAAAATGAAATATAAATTTGGATATATTGCAATACTTGGCAGACCAAACGCAGGCAAAAGCACACTTGTAAATAATCTAGTTGGCGAAAAAGTCGCCATTGTTTCGCCAAAACCACAAACAACAAGAAATAATATTTTGGGAATCGTGACAAAAGAAAACTTTCAACTCGTTTTAATTGATACACCCGGAATTCACAGGACAAAAAACGCACTAGATAAGTATATGATGAAAAGTGTCCGCAGTGCACAAAGCGGGGCAAATGTCATTGTGTATCTTTTCGATGCGACAAAAAAAATATCTGACGAAGAAATTGAATACATTAAAAAGTTAAAAGAAAAAGAAGAAGTGCCACTTATAGTTGTTATTAGCAAAATTGATTTAATTAAGCAATTAGATATTTTGCCAATAATAGACAAGTTGTCAAAAGTTAGTGAGATTGACGAAATTGTGCCAATTTCAAGCGTAAAGGGTAAAAATTTGCAAGAACTT
>CAYQLL010000046.1:0-7325 GCA_964418405.1 uncultured Christensenella sp.
AATCAACTCAAATCTGTTTAGCATTTCTTTAATTTCTTCTTTGCTATTAAACATCATAACATCTATTATAGACAAGTTCGGTTGAAAACTATTGCCAAACTGCTTGTACGTTATCTCTTTTGTCTTTACAAAGTGTAAATTGATATTTTGTTCTTTAAATTTCTCAAATGAATACAACTCTTGTCCACCTATTGCATTGTAGTAGTCCGTGGCGTTTAAAATTTTACATATTTGTATAATCTTATCCTGCCCCTTCAAAGTATTGTCTTTTTGTATGCTAGAGGACATAATCAACTCCGTTTTTATATCTAAATATTTGTTTATTACTAAAAACGAATTGAAAATAAATTTTTCTATTGTGTCTGTTTTATATTCTAAAATTTCTTTTATTATAGGGTACACTTGCGAAAAATATGGGGCTTTACCATAGGCTGAGTGTAACAATTTTAAATTTTTATTTACAACGTCTTGTTGGGTATTTACCCCCACTTCATTTATGAGTTTGTTTGGGCTCGCACCAATCATTTGTAGGTTTATATAATGAGGCTCATTGTTAAGCAAAATTCTATTTCTATTTATCCAACCGCCCTTGATAAAATTTACATCATCATACACAACATATTTATCGACTGCATTCATAAGTTGAAAATACCCAATATAAGGGAAAAAGTATGGTTGCATAATGCCAACTTTTGTTGAGTCGTTTGAGTTTACTACTGTCATAGTCTTTTTTCCTTTTTTTGCTTTTTTTTCTTCCAATCGTTGCTTTAACAACTCTAGTATAAACCTAAACGACTCATTTTTGCAAACAAATGATAGTCCTACATAAATAATCCCACCTGCAACAATTTGAAGTACCAACAACAAGATATAATTCATTGGTATTAAGGATAACAACCAAACAAATACGCCCATAATCAATGCAATATATATGTTGCTAAATATATCTTTTAGTTGTTCGCCTAAAGAATAATTTATAAGTTTTTTATTTGGATAAGAATTTATCACAATACTTATACAAGTCGTCAAAATTGTACTTATGGCAATTGCCATAACACTTATCTGCATTGCAATCAAAAGAACTATTATTCCAGCAACTTTTTTTGCTATTTCCAATTTTAAAAAAACATCACTCCTACCAATAGCTTTGATTGCATTTAGATTTGCCGTATGAATTGGATAAAAAAGATATTCAATACAAAAAATTTGTAAAAAAGGCACACAGAACAACCATTTGTCCGTCAAAATCAACTTGACAACACTTGAAGCAACAACAGCAAGACCTATCATAAGCGGAGCCATAACATAAGTGCTCGTTTTTATAGCTATTTTGGTCATTTTTTTAACTTGTGCTTTGTCTTCTTGTTTCTTTGACATCGCCGGCAAAAGCACACTACCTATTGATGAGTTTACATTAGATACAATAACCGATGGAAATTTTTCCCCTTGTTCATAATAGGCCAAGTCCGCACTTGAGTACTTTTTGCCAACAATTAATTTTCTTAAATTTGTATAGACAGTATCCAACAAAGACGAACCCAACATCTTCGAACCATATTCAAACAATCCTTTAAATCTAGTTTTCGAAAAAATCAATTTTGGTCGCCATTTTACTATAATCCACAAAATAACCGTATCCAACAATAAGTTCGTCAAATATTGCCCAACAAGTGCCCAAATTTCATACCCTTTTACTGCCAAAAAAATTCCAACAAATGCAGAGGCCAATGTTCCCCCAAGAGATGCCCAAAAAAATTTTTTAAATTTAAAATTTCGTGATACATACGCTTGTTGAACATTATGAAGACCTGATATTATAAGAGATATTGACAAAACCCTAATAACAGGGGTAAGCAAACTATTGTTATAAAAATCCGCTATAACAGGTGCAAAAAGAAAAATAAGCAAATATAATATTGAACAAATAAGCAAGTTAAAACAAAAAACAGTAGAAAAATCTACATCATCAGCATCTTTTTTTTGGATTAAAGCAGTCCCCAATCCGCAATCAATAAAAACTTGCATAATAGAAATAAATACTTTTACCAAAGCAATTATTCCATAAGCCTCAGGCAATAAAATTCTTGCAAGTACAATGGAAACAACCAATTCAACTATTTGGGTAATACATTTTTCACCAAATTGCCAAGCAAAATTTTTTGCAACCTTTATTTTTAAATCTTCATTTTCCATCAAGCCTATCTTCCTTTAAACAATAAATATACTTTTCTTGGAAGATGAAATTTTATAAATAATTTAGTTTTTCTTATTAGGCTACAATTTTTCATACAATATTTATAAGCATCACTACTCAACAATTCTTTTTTTGCTTGTTTATATTCCTTATTATCTCTAGCCAACATCATTTTGCTCCCATATATTGAATAAAGTTGTATTAAGCAATAAGTTGAAACGATAAATTGGTCATATTTTTTTTGTGTGTATTCATTGTATTTTTTATAATAATCTATCAACACTTGTGCATTGCAAATAGTGTCTTCTATAGATTTATTGACCTTAGATTTCATCACTCCTGCCACATTATTGTTATTGTAAACAGACATAACATCTGGCAAAACAGCAAGTTTCCCATAAGTAAATAAAGAAGTTATGGTTACACGATCTCCTGCCCAGCATTTTTTCCCAAATACCAACTTTTTATTATATTCCTTTTTAATAAAGTAAGAAGATGTGTGAACCTTAGCCAAAAATGCAACATCAATAGGCATATCTATAATTTTTTTAAATTTATTAAATGTTTCATCTTTCTTTTTTCCACTCAAATCATGCCTTATCGAGTTGTGAAAACAAGCAACATAGTCTGGGTGGCTCTCCATAAAATCAAATTGTTTTTGAAGTTTGTTTTTGTCACACCACCTGTCATCTCCTTCGCATATGGCGACATATTTTCCCCTTGCAAAAGGCAAAACACAATCTTCAATAATTGATTTTCCTTTTGAATATTGATTCTCTTTTTCAAAAAAGGGGACAATAAGGTCTGGATATTTTTCTTTGTATTCGTTTATAATATCAATCGTCCCGTCAGTTGATACATCATCGTGGACAATAATTTCAAAAGGAAAAGTTGTTTTTTGACAAACCATAGAGTCCAAGCACTCTCTCAAAAATTTTTCGTGATTGTAAGTTATACAAATCACACTAACCATAATATCATCTTTATTTTCCATAATGTCTTTTTAGCCAGTCTAAATATTCGCCACTTTCAACTCTTTCCAGCCATTCCTTCTGTTCTATATTCCATTTTACTGTTTCGGTCAACCCCTCTTCAAAAGTATATTGTGGCTTCCAACCAAGTTCAGTCTCAATCTTTGTTGTATCTATTGCATATCTTTTGTCATGTCCAGGTCTATCTTTGACAAATGTAATCAATGTTTCAGGTTTGTTTAGTATCCCCAAAATTGTCTTTACAACTTGTAAATTTGTCTTTTCACTATGTCCACCAACATTGTAAATCTCACCAATTTTACCTTTTTGAATAATTAAATCTATCGCGCGACAATGGTCATCAACATTTATCCAATCTCTCACGTTTTCTCCAGTACCATACACCGGCATTTTTTCGTTCTTTTGTGCTTTTCTTATCATCAAAGGAATCAATTTTTCTGGGAATTGATATGGGCCATAGTTGTTTGAACATCTCGAAATTGTAACAGGCAAATTAAATGTTCTAAAATAAGACAACGCAAGCAAATCCGCAGATGCTTTCGAAGCACTATATGGGCTAGAAGTGTGTATTGGAGTATCTTCTGTAAAAAGCAAATCTGGTCTGTCAAGCGGCAAATCTCCATACACTTCATCTGTCGAAACCTGATGGAACTTTTTTACCTTATATTTTAAGCAAGCATCCATTAAAGTTTGAACACCAATAATATTTGATTCCAAAAATATTCTTGGATTTTCTATCGACCTATCCACATGTGACTCTGCCGCAAAATTGACAACATAATCAAACTTTTCGACCTTAAACAACTCGTTGACAAGATTTTTATCACATATATTGCCTTTTATAAATTTAAAATTATCCTTGTCTAATATGTCCTCCAACGACTCAATATTGCCCGCATAAGTCAAGTCATCTAGACAGACAAAACTATCCTTTGGATATTTTTTTAACATATAATGACAAAAATTCACTCCAATAAATCCCGCTCCACCAGTTATCAAATACTTCATATGTATCTCCTATTTTATTTTTTCTCTCTCATTTTTTACAAGCCTAAGCAAATATTTTCCATATTCGTTTTTAGACATTTTATTACCAAAATTTTCAAGATCATTTAGAGAAATCCAACCATTTCTATACGAAATCTCCTCAATACAACTTATCTTTAAAGATTGATGCTCTTCCACCATTTTTACAAACAATGTTGCGTCTGCTAGAGATTCAAAAGTCCCCGTATCAAGCCACGTAAACCCTCTATCTAGATAGATAGCATCCAATTTTTTGTTTTGCAAATACAAATTGTTGAGTGTCGTAATTTCAAGTTCTCCTCGCAAAGATGGCTTGACTTTGTTCACCTCTTTTACAACCGAGTTGTCATAAAAGTAAAGTCCTGTTGCAGCATAGTTTGATTTTGGCTCTTTTGGTTTTTCTTCCAAAGACAAAACTGTGCCCTTTGTGTCAAACTCAACTACACCAAATCGTTCTGGGTCTGGAACATGATAGGCAAAAATAGTTGCTCTATTATTATTCGCATTTTCAATCGCTTTTTTTAAATTTTCTCTTAGCCCTGTCCCATAAAAAATATTGTCACCCAAAATCAAACAAACACTATCATCTCCAATAAATTCTTTGCCAATAATAAATGCTTGTGCAATGCCATCAGGCTTGTGTTGGACTGCATAAGAAATGTTCAACCCCAACTCTTTGCCATCTTTAAACAATGCTTGAAATCTAGGGGTGTCCATCGGTGTAGAAATAATCAATATATCCTTTATTCCTGCAATCATCAATGTCGAAAGGGGATAATAAATCATAGGTTTGTCATAAATTGGCAATAATT
Organism: uncultured Christensenella sp.; assembly: GCA_964418405.1. Lineage (GTDB taxonomy): Bacteria > Bacillota > Clostridia > Christensenellales > UBA1242 > UBA5893. The sequence continues at coordinate 5,025 of CAYQLL010000046.1, forward strand.
GTTTGCTTGTAGCAATAGTCAACGGATAAAGCCTTGTTCCACTTCCTCCTGCCAAAATAATTCCTTTCATATATTTTCTCCTTATCACACACCACAAGTATATATCAAAATAACCTATTTGTAAATAAAAATCGCTAGGAATCAACTGCAAATTAACTTCATCTCACATAAAATTTTACAATTATTTATATACTTAATCAAATTTAAATTACATAATTTTGCCCATTTCAAATTTCCCCAAGCAGTTTTTTCACAATTTGGTCGTTGTTGTAGTCAAAGTTTTCTAGCAATTTTCTTTTCTCTTCTATTAGTTTTGGACTTGACAAAATTTCTTTCAATTTCTTATAAATCTCATTGACATCGTTATCGCACACAAACCCATAATTCCCCACAAGTTCGTTAGCAGAAAGCGTATTTGCAGTAAACACAGGTGTCCCTAACAATTGTGCTTCATTGTAAACCATAGGTGCCGCCTCATAATAAGACACTAGGACAAAAAGGTCGGACGCAACATAATAAGGAAAAGGATTTGATTGTTGTCCCCACAAAATGACATAATCTTTCATATTGTTCTCTGCAATATATTTTTCTATGTCGTGTCTCAAAACCCCGTCTCCAACAATGTTGAGTTGAAAATCAAAATCTTCATCGTGCAACCTTTTTACAATAGGCAAAAATCTCAAGTGCGCCTTTTCTTTTTCCAAACGAGAAATCATAGTAAGGTTGAATTTATCTCCAAAATCAACCTTAAACTCCTTTGACCTTTTTAAAATAATATCATTTCTTTGCGTATTATACAAATAGTCACTTTTATCTTTAAGTTGTGGGCAATTGTCTATCAACTGCTTTGAACAATCTTTCGACACACTAAAAACCTTGTCAAATTTCGCAATTTTTTTCACATTTGACCGACTCAACAAGTGCTCAACAACAACATCTGCGTGAATTACACAAAACTTTTTCTTCGCCTTTACACCGTCCAAAACAAACTCAACACTCCCACTTGCCATATCTCTACTCCCTTGTGTATGAGCAAAAGATATTGCACAGTCGTACTCTTTTTCAAGCCTATTTTGTCTACAACCAATTTTAAGTGGAAGATAATTCGTAAAGACTTTTGTAAAACAAGCGGTGACAAATCTATTGAAATATGCCACTTTTCCAAATTTTTTGGTATCTTTTTGACTTGCACCAAAAAGTTTTAACACACCTTTTGATTCAAGAACATTGACATATGGTGGGATATCCCCCATATAACAACCATCTTTTCGTAGTAAAAACAAGTCAATATCAACTTTATCTTTATATTTTTCTAGATGAAAAAGCAAGTTGGAAAGCGACTTCGCAATTCCCCCTGTTCCCATTTGATTTAAAACAAAAAGCACTTTCTTTTTCATTTGTCAAACTCCCCTATACAACTTTCTTTTTTTATTATAAATCATTTTTGATGGTAAAAAAAGCAATCTAGAAAGTCCCTTGCAATTTGATGATTTTACTATATTATGTCTTTTTTCTCCAGATGCAAGAGAATATACTATATATGCCACAGTATACTTTATTTTATATTTTAAATTAAATTGCTTGCTTGTCATACTGTGATAGCAAGCACTTGCGCCTTTGGGGTTGTTAAACAATCTTTTATGAACATTATCCGATAATCCCCCTTCTTGATATTCGCATAAATATATTGCTTTGTTAAAAAATTTCATATCATAATCAAGAGACATTTTGCACCAAATTGTTGACTCGCTCACAAAATTTTCCCCTTCAAAAACTGGAAAAGGATATTTTTCTAATATTTCAGTCTTAAAAACTTCACATTTATCGCCATAAGTATTTTTGTTATATCTTTGATTTACAAAATTATCAACAATACCATCCTTTGTATATTCTTTACCTATAACATTCCCATCAAACTTTGCCTTCAAATATCCTATTCCACAAATTTTATTATTATCCTTTATCTCATCAAAATCTTTCAAAATTGTTTCTACCGCATTTGGTGTCAACTTATCATCATTATCAACAATCACTACATATGGAGATTCTATCAATTGTAAAGCGAAATTTATACAAGTGTGTTTTCCTCCATTTGCCTTCTTTTTAAAAACAATTTCCACTTGTTCCTCTTTCACAAAACTATCCACAACTTCTTGTGGGTCATCTTTTGAGCCATCATCAATAATGTACCAAATAAAATCTTTGCAAGTTTGTTCCTTTAAAGACTTATACAATCTTTTAAGCAATTGCGGTCTATTGTAATTTGGCGTTATAATTGCTAATTTTTTCATTCTTTCTCCT
>CAYQLL010000047.1:0-7306 GCA_964418405.1 uncultured Christensenella sp.
AATTGTTGGAAAACAAATTGGCGGACTTTTATCCGCAGTTGGTCTAAAATGTAACATCAGTGCATTTACAAATAATGACACACAAATTGGCGAAAACTTAACACTCAAACTTGGCGGCATTGTCGGCGAGTCTACTGTTACTTCAATGAAGGATAACGAAGGGAACAGTCAAGGCATTCAACAAGCCTTTACCAGTGATGGTGTGGTGATTGAAGGTGGCAACCACCTATCTTTTGCCAAGTCCTATGTTGCGGGTATATGCGGTTTTGGCGGTGCTCTTGACCAATGCAAAAATGGTGCATCCATCAGTTCAAATGCAGTGTATTATTATAAATCGTTTAGAACATACGAAATGGCGGAACCGATAAAAGAAATTAGTGAGAAAGACTGGGAAACGGAACAAAAAAATTGGACATTGGATAAAGAAAAGGGTTATTGGACTAATAATAGTAATAAAGATCAAATAGCAGTGAAAAATGATAGTGTGTATGAAGTTTATGATTTAGATGCTGATGGGAAATATGCAACAGTTACCGGTGGTGTTGATACCACAAATAATGGCTTTGGCAGAGATCCAGAAACCGTGGGAATAAAACAAGAAACGTTTGAAGAGTACTACAACTGCTACAACGAAGGTGACTGGTTTGCACAGTATAGAAAACTCTTGTATGCTCGTGTGAAACAAGAAGCATATGCGGGTGGACTTGCTAATTCTTATCACTATATATCCAATTCGCTCAACACATCGGAGGATATTGTTGGTGGAATGGACTCAAAAAATATCCACTCTGCTTATTATTTGGATTATGGAAATATTGCTGCACTTACCGCTACATCTTCGGGGATTATATTTGCTAGCGATGCAATATTTGATTGGGGAGTGAAAATACCTGGTTGGGGTTATGTGGCGGCTGGGGTGGCTTTGGGTGCGGCAACTGCTACCACGATTTTGGCGGTGCAAAAAGAAGTTCCTTTGCAAGAAACATATTTCCCCGGCAATGGTTATGAGTACCAAACAAATAAAGATTATTATTATATCGGTTCACAATATAATAGTGAAGAATTCAATTTATTATCCTCAAAATTCGTTATACCAACTGCTTTTAAGGCAACAGTAAATTTCACAACAAATAAGTTGGTATCTAAAATTACAGGGAAAACGCTTATCCAATTATTAAAGAAGGGCGCTGGTAAACTAGGGAAAGTTGTCACTGGTGTCGTAATGGCAGGTCCTTTTGTGGTAGATATGGGTGGGGTGGTTGTACCAGAACTTATCACCAAAGATCCTTGGTGCTTGCCACTGGGGCAAATTCAACCTAAAGATTCTGGGATTATAACCAGTCTAGATCAACTTATTAAGAAAAATTATGGAATACACAAAGGTTCTTATGGTAATACTGACTATTATTACACAAATAATGACCAAGATCATCTGAATATCTATAGTGTTTACTTTGATTCAATTGGGTTGCCAGCAGAAGGAGGAACAAAAGGAGATTCTGTATACTCCACATATCAAGTCTTTGAAAAAGTAGAAATTGAAGGGACTACATATTATGGCATAAAGGATAATACCTCGATTTTAGATAGTAAAACAGGGTTATATAAAAATACATTTGACACATATAAAGTTGTCTACAATGTAGATGCAAGTAGTAATATAGATAAATTAACAGAAAAAGAGACTAACTACGGAGATATTACTGGTTTTGACACTAGCGGTAATCTAAACTCAGAGACACCAAAGGCATCGCTATCTGACCTTTTAGAAGTGACAACAATCGAAGAAAGCAATAAGAAAATAGTAATAGAAATTAACTATAGCGATGATGAAAATAAAACTGCGGAGATGATGTATAACAAAACTGCTGAATTTATCAACTTTATATGCTCAATAAAAAATGCAAATGGTTTTGAAAAATCGGACGAATATACAAATTATCTAAAGAATGCAAGCAATGAAAGTGAAGAGCTTGATGAAACGAAATTCAAAGAAATCGTAAATAATATACTCAACGGCGATTATACCTATGAAATTAGAATAAACACAGAACTAAATGGTGTTCAATATTCCCTTGGCACAGCGAATAGACCATTTAAGGGAACAATCATAGGCACCAGTTTCTATCAAAACAAAAAGATTAACAACATTTCTGTTCCATCACTAATTAGTTATGGAAAAGATGTGACTGTTGAGAATTTGGAATTATCATACTCTCAAACTGCTAAAAAACCAAGCGGAGATAGTTTTGCTGGGGTTATTGCCAATGCAAAAGGTGAGTGCAAAATATCTAATGTGAGTGTAACTTACGATTTCAAAGATTACATCATAGATGCAAAAGGCAATGCACAAGCAAACACGAATGCATCAAGTGTTGGCGGTCTTGTTGGTGTAAATAATGGTACCCTCGTTATTGAAAATAGTAATGTGAAAGATGTATCATTATTCCTACAAAGCACTGGCTCTAATAACTATAGTCTTGGCGTTGGTGGTTTTGTTGGCACAAATGCTGGGACTCTTGAAATCTTAGACTCTAATATATATAACCTAAATATCCAGTCCCAAAAATGTGCGAACAATATCTATGGCGGTGCACTTGGAATCAACACTGGTTCGTTCACCGCAACAAATGTAAACATTGGCAATAGTAAAACAAGCATAATTGATGTTGAAGGCAGTCTTGACACAATGATTGCAGGTGGTTTTGTTGGGCAACTTGCAGGTGGTTCACAAAATACCTTATCTAATGTATCAATTAACCTAAAAGGCGTGTATGTGAATACTTCAAATTCATCAGGCACTGTTTATGCTGGTGGTTTTGCTGGTTTTATTGATGATGATGTAACTTCGAAAAATATTGCAAACATTAAAATTGGGGTGGATCAAGAAAAATTATCTTCAAAAATGCTTGTTTATGCAGGTATCGGTGGTTCTGCTTATGCATCCATAGCTTATGCAAGTGATATTTGTGGTAATGGCAATAGCATATTAGATAATCAATCATTTAACCTAAATGTAAAATCTCTATCATTTGCAAAACCAAACTACACAAATCTACCACCATCACAAGATTCAGATGGCAAAAAATCGCAAGTTTTACTTGATGTTTCTAACATTGTAAGTGCAGAAAATTTATTCTTCACACAAAGTTTTATCAATTCAGATATGTCAGGATTTTTGAAAATAGATTTACATGAATACAAAGTTGAATCTCACTCTGGGGAGATGACTGCATATGTAAATGGTAATAAGTTTACAACCTACAACTATCACAAGTCATATTTGCTCAGTGTTATAGTTATGGATAAGATTCAAGCTAGCGAAAGTACGAATTATTATCAATTCAGTGAAAGGATGTACAAAATAGATATCACAGGTTTGCCATCAAAAGATAATGAACTAAATATCCAAGCGAACCGCACAATTTCTATGGTTGCCTATAATGAATATATAACAGACACTAATATTTATGCGGATTATATGCAGACAGCATATCCACTCTCATATAGAAACGCATCATATTTGCCTTTGCCAACTAAGAAGTTAGTGAACGTGTACCGATCGGCAGACATTAATGAGGAAACCTACAATGGGGCCCTGAAAGACGGAAGTACCCTAGAAACCTTTAGCGTGGACGATGAATGGACATCAATCAAACAACTCGGGGATATAACGCAAACTATGTATCTAAATGAACTATCTCAAACTATAAACATAAACTGTATAATAAAAAGTATGTCATATAAGATTAATGGCACGGATGTAAAAATTGACGAAGAGAGTACTACATATGATACGTACAAGACGTTAACAATAAATGCCAATTGCGAGATAGAGCTAACCTATACGAATAAAGATGGAGAAGAAATAAAAAGCCCCAAGAGTAATGATTTGTCAAAGATATACGATTCAATTCCAACTAACGTTGATGAGTATACACAAACATATTCACAAGATATTAAAGTGAAAGATATAAATTATCGTTTTGCAATAAAATATAAAGATGCTGATGGGAAAGACAGATATTGTGACATAGACGATTCTTTGCGACAAGCAACAAACAAAAGTATAGTAGTATACGAAAAATTGTTGTATCTAGATCAGGATAAAACCAATCTAAGAAAAGTTGTTATAATATCCGAGCAAACTTTAAGCGAAGGTGGTGATGCGTACAAAGATGTCACAGATTACATTTTTGTGCTAACAGCAGATGGCAAAGTTTACGATATGGGCTACATAAGATATGGAAATGAAAGCAATGGATTAGGTTCATTAGACTTAACAAAGCGAACCAGCCTATTCTTCCCTGCTGGGATAGATTCAATAAATGATGATGCAATTTATTACATAAATGGACTTAAATCTTTGAGTGCAGATAATGAATTGAAGAGTAAGATATTTAGTATTGTAGTTGATGATATCTATCAAGGTGAAACAATTTATTATTACGATATTGAAGAAACATATAATCAAGATCAATACTTGCATTGTCAAGAAACAGGTACAACCTACAAAGGAATATATACATTCAGTATTGGTTTGGATAATGTGAAGTGCGATGAACCTAAGTTGGAAAAAATACAAGATAATAATTATTCGTCTACATCACAAAGCACTGGCGTTATCAGTTTTGTAGATGGAACAGAAACAAAGTATATGTATAAAAACTTGAATGTGTCATTTAACCAAGCGAAAGAAGCGGATACTAATAACAAAGATTACATCAATATCAAATATCAAAAGTATGATAAAACAACAAAGGAATATGGTGACACCATAGATGTGACTTACACTTGGGAATTTGCAAATGAACAATTATATTTGTTATCCAAGTTAACAAGTTCTATAAATAATGTGTCTACAGCAGAGTACACTTCATCTTTCATAGATGTCGGCGACGCATTCTCGTACAGAATTGCAAACGGTAAAACTATTTTTGCATTTGCAAATTCAAGTGCCGAAAACAAACAAGAATACACAATTGTTGGCGAATACTCAGTCACACAAGTTGACACAAATTACAAATTTACTAACAAGTCATCTGATGACAAAATTACATACTTCATAATAGATGGCACTGGCACAATTCTTGAAATTGCATATAAACAACTGGATATCTATGTCAAAGAAGACTATCAAAATGGCAAAATTAATGTTTCAAAAACTGCAGAGTTTGCAAACTGTATCACACTTGATTATGTATTTGATGACATAACAATCTTTAGTTTCGTTTCAAAAGACAGTGGCGTTTCATCCACAACATATATCAAAGAAAATCAAGAAAAGGTGACCTATTATTCGTTGCTAACAATGACTGATGCTACACTTAGAAGTTTTGATAAAGACCTAAATATTGTTCAGAAAAAGATAAGTAACAGCGACAATATTGTTGCATATCTTGTAAACAATACATCAAACAGTACTCTTTATGTATACTATCAAGGTAATTTGATTTACGAAAAAACAATTCAAAAAGATGTAACATTGACAAAAGTAAGTGTTGATAGTGATTTGAATATAAAATACGCTTTAATTGTAACAACTGACACAAATAACAGTGATATCAAAATTGACTTAAATAACTATAAAGTTGTTATAAATGATGAAACAACATACTATCAAGAATATATTAAAGGTTCTAATTCAAGTGTAGCACTATCATTTGACACAAGTTTCAAATATGAATATATCAAACATCTCTACAAATATAACGAGAATAAATATATTTCAGTGTTTGATATATCGCAAGGTAACATTAACACTCAAATATCAATTGATGGCGATGTAACACTTAGTGGATTACTTCCAATCAACAAAGGAATATTTGTATTCAAGTTTAGTCATGGTGTATATTATTCAATTGATGGCAAAACAACATACACTGGGACAATCACAAAAAATACGAGTTTATCTAAAATCTATACAGCACTAGGCTCACTTACTGCAAGCTTTGAAGTTTGGAATATTAGTTTGACTGGTGAAAAACGTACTCTTGTTATCCGAACAAGTGCAATTAACAATGGATTAGCAAATAGTAGCAATGTACTTACCACAGGTGAAACATTTGAGTATACATATAATGATGAGGAAGATATTGATATCGACACAGCAAAGGAAAAGAAATACGAAGCTACCCAGTATGCAAAGTTTACTAATGGTAAAATGAATTTTGAGACTTTGGCAATAAAACAGAAAAATGGAGACGGTACATATATAGATGTGTTTAAAATTAATGGTGACGAAACAAAGTATACAGAAGCAGACTTACAAAATGATGGTTATGAAATCTATGAGATGTCGAATGGAGAAAATACAATAACACGTTCAATTATAAATGAAAAATTTGTAAATACATTTACTTTATACACAGAACAATCTATAACAATTTCAACAATCGAAAGAGATGTATCCACGAGTGCGAGTGGTGTGATAACAGTAACTGATTACCTAAATAATGAAGTCACGACTATAGCAACTTACACCTACAAGGTTGATGAAAACAATTTTAACAAACCTTCAGTTTATGATGCAATCACTGTTGTAACAGATTCTAATGCAAGTGATGAAATTGGAACCACATATAAAAATGGAACAATACCTTACATATTAGGAATAAATGTGTTTGGAATTGATTATGATTTTAAACAAATTTAATATCTTTAATTCGTACGCGTATTAAAAAAAATGGAGAAAAAAATGAAAAAATTAACAAAAATATTTAATATCATACTAATGCTGGCCTTTGTGCTGGTAGTGTATGGATGCGGTGAGAATTTTGACAGACTTTCTCTCCATTTTTCCACATCACAAATTTCACTAAGTCTGGGCGAAAGCAAGGACTATCAGTTCGAAGTTGAAAACTATTTCAAGTCAGATTTACATTTTAGTTACAGTTTTGACAAAGATATTGCAAAAGTTGAAAAAACTGAGCAAGTTCAAGATGGCACATTCAAGATAACTGTCACCGCAATAGTTAGCGGTGACACCACCTTGAATATTACACTACTTGAAAATAATCACACAATTCAAGTCCCAGTCAAAGTTTATGAAGATATTTCGTCTTTTGAACTAAAAAGTGATGCAAATTTGTATGTTTTGCGTGGCAATACAATAACTTTTGACGAAAAAATGTATAATTTCTATCCTTCGTCAACGCTCCAAACAGCTTTAACATACTTCGTAAACGACGAGCAAATATCATCAAACATTTATTCAACAAATGATGATACGGCAGATGTTTTGCATATCACTGCTCAAAGCATATACAACAGTGACTTAAGAGTATCTTTTGATGTCTATGTTTTG
>CAYQLL010000048.1:0-7238 GCA_964418405.1 uncultured Christensenella sp.
ATTTCGTTGGCGCACCTGAAATTGAAAGACAGTCAACCGCAGTTATCAACGCCAGCCAGTATTCTATGATATTCTCACTTGCACCAAGTGATATGAATGACCTTGTTGAACTTTACCGCAAAAGTGGTGAGATTAACCAACAAGAGCAAGACACAATTGTAACTGCGGGTGTTGGTCAAGCATTCCTTATCACCAGCCCAACAAACAGAACAATGGTTCAAATTGTTGCATACGATTATGTGCGAAAATTATTCTCGTAGAACTATTGATTTGTTGAGCGAAATATAATAGATTAATGTCAAGGACAGTGTTTTAGCATCTCGACAAAAATCACTTGAATTATATTCTTGCGGATATGCTGGAAGTGAAGACGAACTAATGAAAATTAATGTTTATGACTATGTTTTGTCGCTTGACGTTAACACACAATTGGTAACCGAAGGCGAACTGGAATATTAGTTTTGAAAAATTATGCTAAAGCATAATTTTTTTGTTGGAAAGTTTGGAGAATTGATATAATTAGTTGACAAAAATTGATAGTGTGTGATAATCTAGGAAAGTAAAAACGATAATGAAAGACACATTGGGTAAAAATTTGATTTAAGAGAGCATATGTTCGGTGAAAATATGTATCAAACTTTACTTGATATCACTTTCTAGTTGCCTTTTTGAAATGATAGTAAATTAGGTCGGGGACTTCCCGTTATAGGAGTATTGCATGATAGTGCAAGTGTTCATACAAAGAAATTTATGGGACTTTGCATTTTTTCGCAAAGTCCATTTTTTGAAATTAAAGTAGGAGAATATAATGAAAAAAGAACAAGGAATGCCAAATTTTATTGATATGGAGCATCATATTCTAGATTTTTGGGAAAACGAGCATTGTTTTGAAAAAATGCGTGAACAAAATCAAAAGACAGGGAAATATTTTCCGTTTTTGGATGGTCCAATAACAGCAAATAACGAAATGAAATTGCACCACGTTTGGAATAGAGCACTAAAAGACATTATGCTCAAATTCAAGAGTATGAATGGCTTTGATAGTTGCTATCAAAACGGCTTTGATGCTCAAGGACTTTGGGTTGAAGTCAATGCAGAAAAAGACTTGGGACTAAAAGACAAACGAGATATTTTGTCTTTTGGTATGGACAAGTTTGTTGAAGCGTGCATAGACAGAGTAAAGTATTTTTCAGGTCGTATCACAAAGCAGAGCAAACGCCTTGGACAGTGGATGGACTGGGAACATTCATACTTTACAAATAGTGACGAAAATATAACGTCAATTTGGTATTTTTTGAAAGAGTGCTTTAAGAAAGGTTGGCTTATTGAAAAGTATAGACCAATGCCTTGGTGCAGTCATTGCGGGACATCGCTTTCCGAACACGAATGTGCGGACAGCTATCGAGATATGGAGCATATGGCAGTGTTTTTCAAGTTGCCAATAAAAAACACTAATCTAGATATGCTTGTTTGGACAACAACGCCTTGGACACTTTCAAGCAATGTTGCAATTGCGGTAAATCCAGACCTAAATTACAGCATTTGCAATGTCAAAAGTTCAACAAGACAACTTGTTGTGTGCAGTGACGCAATAAAAGTGTTAAAAGACGACCTAGTTAGTGTAGAAAAAGAAGTAAAGGGCAATGAACTTGTTGGCCTTGTGTATGAAACTTGCTTTGAAGAACTAAAAGCACAACAATTTGAGCATAAAATTGTGGCTTGGGAAGATGTTGACGCCACCGAAGGTAGCGGAGCTGTGCATATTGCCCCAGGGTGCGGTGCTGAGGACTTTGAACTTGGCGAAAGACTTAACCTTGAGAAAGTTTGCCCGGTTGACGAAAACGGTATTTTTTACAAAGATTTTGGCTTCTTGTCAAATAGAAGCACAACCGAAGTTGCTGACGATGTCTTTGACGAACTTAAAAAGCGAAATAAGTTGTACTATGTTCACAAACATAAACACAGATATCCAATTTGTTGGAGATGTAAAAATCCACTAATTTTCCGTTTATCAAAAGAGTGGTATCTTTCCGCAAATGAGATTAGACCAAAACTAATTGAAGCGGTTGACACAGTTGTTTGGCAACCAGAGTTTATCAAAAAGCGTATGCTTGATTGGCTAAACAATATGGGCGATTGGAATATATCCAGAAAGCGTTTTTATGGCTTGCCATTGCCATTTTATCGTTGTGAGCATTGTGGTGAGTTGACGGTTGTAGGTTCTTTGGACGAGTTCAAAAAACTATCCAGTGAACAAGAAGTTGACTCGCTTCCACACCTTCACAGACCATATATTGACAAAATTGAGATAAATTGCCCAAAATGTGGGAAAAAAGTGAAAAGAGTGCCAGAAGTTGGCGACTGTTGGCTTGATGCGGGGATAACGCCATTTTCAACAAAAAAATATTTTACAGACAAAGCGTATTTTGAAAAGAATTTCCCAGTCGATTGCGTGATTGAAATGAAAGAACAAATAAGACTTTGGTTCTATTCACTTTTGTTTATGAGTGTTGCACTTGAAAACAAAGCGCCATACAAAAAAGTTATCGGCTTTGCAATGCTTGTTGCCGAGGACGGTTCAAAATTTAGCAAAAGCGGGCCAAACAACATAGACTTTAATGTTTGTGTGGAAAAATATGGTGCCGATGTGCTTAGATACATTTTTGCTTCAAATAATATGCAAAACGACACTCGTTTTGGTTACGGAATTTGCGATGAAGTTAGAAGAAAGTTTTTGGGACTTTGGAATGCATATGTTTTCTTTAACACCTATGCATGCCTAGATAATCCAAAAATTGACGGATACGAGCCAAAAAATTTGGATATAACTGACAAGTGGCTAATTCTTTCAATAAACAAATTTGCCAAGAAATCAAAGGAAAACTACGAAAATAATCAATACTTTATGGTAATAAAAGATTTCGAAGGGTATATTGACGATTTGACAAATTGGTATATTAGAACAAATAGACGTAGATTTTGGAAAAGCGAAGAAGCGGAAGACAAACTCAATGCCTATTATTCTCTATACTATGCCCTAAAAACTGTTACACAAATTATGGCGCCAATCACACCATTTATGTGTGAATACATTTGGCAAAATATGGTAAGAGAAGTTGAAAAAGACGCAACACTTAGCATTATGATGGGGGGCTTCCCAACAGGCGAACAGTTAGAAGTTGAGGATAATGACCTAATTTTCAAAACAAAAGTTGCAAGAGAAATTATTGCGACAGGGCAAAAACTTAGAAATGAAAATCAACTTAAAATCAAACAACCACTAAAAACAATGTACCTAATCGTTGACGAAAGGTCAAAAAAAGCAGTACTAGAATATGAAAACGTCATAAAAGACGAACTAAACATCAAAGAGATAGTGTTCGAACACGATAACACAAGATTTAATGACGCGTACTTACAAGTAAACTTCAAAGAAGCAGGGAAAGTGCTTAAAGGTGATGTGCAGAAAGTAAGAAACACACTTTTAAGTTTAAGTGATGGCGAAATGAATAAACTTGTTGATATGTACAAAGCGGGCACAGTTAGTGTGTGTGGTTATGACAATCTTTCAAGCGATTTGTTTGTGCTTTGCTACAAGGCAAAGAAAGACTATGTCATTTCAACCGAGAATAATATCACTGTTGTTTTGGATATCACAATTGACGAAAATCTTATGCTTGAAGGGTTGTCTAGAGAACTAATTAGAGCTGTGCAAGTGATAAGAAAAGAAAGCGGATACAAAATTGAACAAAGAATTTGTCTTGAAATTGAGTCTAGCGATGAAACAATAAACAAAGTTTTGGATAAATACAAAGATAAAATAATAAGCGAAGCACTCGTGAGCAAGTTTGGAAAAATTGAAAATCCAGATTTTACAAACGAGGTTACAGTTGGCGGAGAAAGCGTCACAATAAAGGTGAAGGCATAAATATATGCTATATATGAAAAGCGAAGGGGAAGTTAGTGAATTTGACGGGAGTGAGGTCCTAATTTTCCCATTAACAATTGAAGAATTAAAGTTCTTATATGAAGATAAAACGGGTTTTGAAAAATATATCAATTTACAATATGATGGCGGGAATATAAAAGATTTATTAAAGGGTATTAAATTTCAAATGCAAGAAAAATACCCAAGTGATTGGATATATAACACATGTTGGCTAGTTGTTTCGCTAGTAAATAAAAATATTGTTGGCACAATTTCGTTCAAGGGTTGTCCACAAAATGGCAGGGTTGAAATTTGCTATGAAATAGGCAAGAACTATCAAAATCGTGGGTATGGGACAATTGCCGTTGAACTTATATGTAATTTTGCAAAAAACAATGAAATAAAAGTTGTAAAAGCAAACTGTTTGAATTCAAATATAGCATCGCAAAAAGTATTAAGCAAAAACAATTTTAGAATAATAAAGGAAGATAATTCAATTATTTATTTTGAAAAGGAAATTTTATGAAATTAAACGAAGAATGGAAGGATTATGAGGTTATATCGACTTCAAGGGGCGAAAAGTTGGAAAGATGGAAAGATTACTATCTTCTTCGTCCAGATCCACAAGTAATTTGGGATACCAATCAAAATTTGCGAATAAAAGATTTACACGCCCACTATCATAGATCCGCTAGTGGTGGTGGCGAATGGGAATATTTACGCAAAATGCCCAATGAGTGGACTATTTCTTGGCGAAATTTGTCGTTTTTAATCAAACCTATGGGCTTTAAGCACACTGGTCTTTTTCCAGAGCAAGCAACAAACTGGGCAATGATGATTGACCTAATAAAAAATGCCAATAGGGAAATAAAAGTTCTAAATCTTTTTGCTTACACTGGCGGAGCAACTGTTGCTTGTACGTCGGCGGGGGCAGTTGTTACACATGTTGACGCAAGTAAAAATATGGTGGATAGGTGTAAACAAAATATGAACATAAGCGGGCTTGGACAAAAACCTGTTCGCTATATTGTGGACGATTGTAAAAAGTTTGTTGAACGTGAGATTAGACGCGGGAACAAGTATGATGCAATTATTATGGATCCGCCAAGTTATGGCAGAGGACCAAGTGGCGAGATGTGGAAAATTGAAGACAATTTATTTGACTTTGTAAAACTTACAACAAATGTGTTAAGCGATAAACCGCTTTTTGTGTTAATAAATTCTTACACAACTGGACTTCAACCTTTGGTGTTACAAAACATTTTGCAACTGTGTTTTGGCGAAGGAAATATAAAGGCGTACGAAGTCGGAATAAAGTGTAAAGATGGACTAATTTTACCTTGTGGGGCAAGTGGGGTGAAAATATGGTAAATATTTTATATGAAGATAACCATATAATTGTTGCGATAAAACCACAGAATGTGCCAAGTCAAGCCGATAGTAGTGGCGATTTAGATATGCTTACTATGATAAAGCAGTATATTAAAGAAAAATATAAAAAACCGGGTAACGCATATGTTGGACTTGTGCATAGACTAGATAGACCAACTGGTGGAATAATGGTTTTTGCAAAAACTTCCAAAGCAGCCAAAAGACTTTGTGAACAAATAAAAACAAAAGATTTTGTTAAAAAGTATCTTTGCGTGGTAGTCGGTTCGCCAAATCAAAATAGCGGGACACTGACCAATTACATCAAAAAAGACGAAAAAAATAACATAGTTAGAATTGTTCCGCAAAGTGAGAATGGAGCAAAATTGGCAATTCTTGACTATAAAATCATAGAAAAATCGCAGAAAAATTATAGTTTGGTGGAAATTTTGCTAACAACTGGCAGAAGTCACCAAATTAGAGTGCAAATGTCTAATATTAAAAATCCACTTTTTGGGGATGTTAAATATGGGTACATTGGCAGAAATTGGAATTTGGCACTTTGGGCATACAAATTGGACTTTGTTCATCCTGTGACAAAACAAAATATGCACTTTACGGCTTTTCCACCAGTAGATGATTGCCCTTGGAATATGTTTCGCGGGACAATAAATAGACTAAAATAATCAAAAAAATAGCAAAAAATTGCAAAAAATCGTTAAAATTGGGTGTTTTTATGAAAAAAAGAGATGAAATTGAAGAAAAATATAAATGGGATCTAACCGAGTACATCAAAGACTTGGATGAATGGGAACAACTTTTTGCATATGTAAAAGACAACTATAAAAAAATTTGCAAGTTTGAAGGGAACTTAAACTCAAAAGAAAATATCTACGATTGTTTGATGTGCGAAAAAGATATCTCTGAAAAGTTGGGACTTTTGGGCATCTACACCAGTCTTAAAGTCAAAGAAAACTCAAAAGATAGCAAATATCTCAATTTGTATAATCGTTTGTCGAAACTTGGGACACAAATAGACGAAGATTGTTCATTTATATCAAGCGAATTAAATTTACTTAGTGATGAATTTATAAGATCAATAATTGCCGACCCCAAATTTTGTGATTATGACATTATGTTTGAAAATATAATCAAAAACAAAAAACATATGCTGGGTAAGTCGGAAGAAAAATTGCTATCTGCAGTTGGCGAATTTTCCGGCGACTTTGGTGAAATTTTTGATAAAATTGACACAGCGGACATAAAGTTTGACGATGCAACAGACAGTCAAGGCAAAAAGTATGAACTAAACAATTCAAATTACGCAAAATACACAATCTCAAAAGATAGAACGCTAAGAAAAAGTGCTTATCAAAACATGAATGGTGCATATGGTAAACTTAACAACACACTAACCGCAGTTTATATGGGCAATGTAAAAAGTAATAACTTTTATAGCAAAGTAAGGCATTTTGATTCAACAATGCAAGCGAGTTTGTTTGCAGAAGATGTTTCAAAGTCGGTTTATGACACACTTATTGCGTGTGTGAACGAAAATTTGGGCGTTTTCCATAGATTTTTTGAACTAAAACGCAAAGTTTTGGGGCAAGATGATATTGCTGTTTACGATATGCGAGTTGGTACAGGAAAGGTCGAGAAAGAATACTCTTATGATGATGCCTATGACCTTGTACTTAAAACAACAAAGGTTTTGGGCGAGGACTACAACCAAGTTATGCAACAAGCAAAAATTGATAGATGGCTTGATGTTTTTGCAAATGAAGGCAAGGACACAGGTGCATTTTCGTGGGGATATTACAAAAAGCATCCAGTTGTGTTACTTAACTTTGAAGGGACAATGAGCGACGTGTTCACCATCGCACACGAGATGGGACACAGTATGCACACATATTACTCCAACTTAAATCAACCAGAAACCAAA
>CAYQLL010000049.1:0-7152 GCA_964418405.1 uncultured Christensenella sp.
GTTTGAGCTTTGTAGTCACTTGCTATATTAAAGTCGCCATCAATTACTTCTATGCCCTGTCTTTTATTAAACACAATAATATCTTGGTCTTCATAAAAAACATCATACAATTTTTTTTGCGAGTTTGGGTTAAGAAAAATTGTTATTTCATCTCCCTTTTGCACGTCAATGTTTTCTTTTACACGATTAGAATTACATATAATATCCCTGTTCCTTAGTGCTTTTTCAAGAGCAGAGTATTTATAGTTTGAAAGACTACCTTCCAAAAATTTTAGAAGTTTATCACTTTTTTCAACTTTTAGTGTTATTTTTTCCATATACAACCTTTTGTTCTAATATACATTATATACGAATATACATGAGTATGCAAACTGAAAAATGAAACAAAATATATTTTTGCAAATTTTAGATTTTTTTATGAAATTTTGTTGGAATTTTTAGTTGAAAGATGTATAATTAAATTAGGAGGGAAAAAGTATGGCAAAAAGTGGTTTTGTTTCAGCAATGGATGGACTTCCATTCATCGTAAAACTTATTCTTTGTATTCCAGCACTAGATATTGTTTGGGCAATTTACCGTATTGTTAAAGGTGTTAGCACAAATAATGTCATTATGATTGTTGTTGGAATCCTTTGGATTATTCCTGGTATCGCTATTGGTTGGCTTATTGACCTTATTAGCACAATACTTTTTGGAAGACCAAAGTTTGTTGCATAATTGTAACAAAGATTTTTAGACAAAAGCTGTCAAGTGTTTGGCAGTTTTTGTTTTTATTTGGTATAATAGAAATATGGAAATAGAAAAAATTGTAAATTTGGTTAAAACAAAACAAAAGATTGGCAAAGATGCAATTGACAATCTTATTCATTGTTATACAATTGGCGAAATTAGTGACGAGGAGACTTTGCCTTTTGTTAAAGCGGTGTATGACTATGATATATGCGATGAGGACTTGTTTTATTTGACGGACGCTATGAAAAATAGCGGAGATGTTCTTGACCTAAAAAGTTTGGGACAAGTTGTTGACAAACACTCAACAGGTGGAGTTAGTGACACAACCACAATAATACTCGTGCCAATTTGTGCAACTATTGACACAAAAATGCTAAAACTCAGCGGGAGAAGTCTTGGGTTTACTGGCGGAACGTGTGATAAACTTGAAACATTTTTGGGATACAAAACCGACATTGACCTAGATAGTGCAATCAACCTTGTAAAGCAAAATGGCGGGTGTATGATGACTTCTTCGCTTTCTATTGCTCCAGCAGACAAAAAATTGTATGCACTTAGGGACAAAACAGGACTTGTGGATAACATCTCACTTATTGCTTCAAGTGTGATGAGCAAAAAACTTGCGGGCGGTGCAGATATTATTGTCTTGGATGTAAAATATGGCAATGGTGCCTTTATGCCAACAAAGAAAATGGCAAAAAAACTTGGGCAAAAAATGGTGGCAATTGGTAAACTTGCGGGGAAAAAAGTTAAAATTGTGTATGGGCAAATGAACCAGCCACTTGGCTTTAATATTGGCTCAAAACTTGAAACAATGGAAGCAATCAAAGTCCTAAAAGGCGAAGAAAAAGGCAAACTGTACTGTGATAGCGTGCGTTTGGCGTCAATTTGTGTGGCACTAGACAAACATATCCCTTATCTATGTGCAAAGCACAAAGTTAAAAAAGTAATCAAAAGTGGGCAAGCACTTGAAAAACTTAAAATTATGGTAAAGTCGCAAGGCGGTAGTTTAGATTTGTTTAATGAAAGTTATAGTAAGCCAAGTTTTATTGTAAAAGCAAGTCAAAGTGGAAAAGTTGCCATGTATCACACAAAAGAACTTGGGGAGATTGCAACTAAAATTGAAATGGAGGCAAATAAAGATAAAAGTTTATGTTTGGGAATAATTACGACAAAAAAACTTGGAGACAAAGTTAAAAAAGGCGAACCATTATTTTATGTTTTCACAAAAGATAACAAGCAAAACAAAGATATAGAAAACAAACTAAACGAGTGCATAATTATAAAAAAATAGAGAAAAACTCTATTTTTTTGTTGTTTTTTGTCGATTTTTGGGTGTTTTTGTAATAATTTTGATTAATTCGCTACAAATAAAGACAAATAAGCTTAGTCCAATAATTATTAGCCAATTTGTTATTCCTATGCTTGTTATACCAATAATTGAACCAATTGAAGTTAGTTCTATTATAGTTAAAATAATGGCAGTGAATGCAATCGAGTACCAAATCCATTTGTTTGAAAATGGGTTTGTGCGAAAGAAACTTTTGTTTGTGCGCATTGAGATAAGGTATGCAAGTTGAACAAGGTTGAGTGACAAAAATGCCATAGATGTTGCAACAAGCGGGTCTGTGTCAACTTTCGTTCCAATAAAGAATGCAAGTAGCACTGCAAGTGTTTGAACAAGCCCCATAACAACTATTTTGACACCAACAAAATTTGCAAAAATTGATTGGTTGGTTTTCCGTGGCGGCAAAAGCATAAGGTCGTCTTCGGGCGGTTCTAAGCCAAGTGCTATGGCAGGAAGACTATCTGTTAAAAGATTGACAAAAAGTATTTGAACTGGAAGTAAAAATGTTAGTTTTGGAAAAAGTAGTGTCGCCAAAAATAGTGATAAAACTTCACCAACGTTAGCGGAAAATAGGAAAGTTATCGTCTTTATAATGTTTGTGTATATTCGTCTACCTTCGCTTACAGCAACAATTATTGTTGAGAAATTATCGTCGGTTACTATCATATCGGCAACTTCTTTTGTTACATCGGTGCCAGTTATTCCCATTCCAACGCCAATGTCGGCACTTTTAAGTGACGGAGCGTCATTGACTCCGTCGCCCGTCATTGCAACAACTTTGCCAAGACTTTTGTAGGTGTTTACAATCCTTACTTTGTTTTCGGGGCTAACTCTTGCATACACTTTTATGTCGTAAATTATTTTTTTATACTCTTCATCGCTAAGTGCATCAAGTTGAGTGCCAAGCATAACTTGTTTTTTGCTTGTACAAATGCCAATTTCTTTTGCAATTGCATAGGCGGTGTCTTTGTGGTCACCAGTTATCATAATTGGGGTCATGTGGGCAAGTTTACACTTCTCTACTGCAAGTTTTGCTTCTTTTCGTGGTGGGTCAATCATTCCCACAAGTCCAACAAAAGTTAAATCACTTTCGCTAACTTCTCCCAAAGTTACATCTGTTTTTATAGCACAACCAAGCACTCTTAATGCTTTGTCTGCCATTTCTTCGTTGGCTTTTAAGATTTTATCCTTTAAGTCGTTATTTATTGGCAATTTTTCGCCGTTTATTAAAACATATGAGCAAAGTTTTAAGATTACATCCACTGCACCTTTTGTGTAGGCAGTGAAAATGCCGTTTTGTTTGTTTATTGTTGTCATAAGTTTGCGATTGCTGTCAAACGGAATTTCGTCAACGCGTACATTTTCAAGGTCAAGTTGATTTTTACTAAGTCCACATTTTTCTGCATATTCAGTTAAAGCAGTTTCCGTTGGGTCGCCGATATATTTTTCGCCCGACTTTTGACTATCGTTACATAGACACATCGTTTTAATCAATGTGATAAAACCTTCGTCATCGTATTTGAGTGCTTCTTTTGATTGATTGTTATAGAAAATTTGTTTGACCTGCATAACATTTTGCGTGAGTGTCCCCGTTTTGTCGCTACATATAATCTCGGTGCTACCTAGTGTTTCTACAGCATACATATGCTTAACTATTGCTTTTTGTTTGCTAAGTCCCGTAATACCCATACTCATAATGATTGTGATAACAGCAGGTAAACTTTCGGGAATTGCCGCAACAGCAAGTGCAACGGCGGTCAAAAAAGCAGTAATAACACTTCCGTCAGGCTTGGTGGCAATTTCCAAAATAAAAGTTATAACGGCAATAATTAAGACAACTATTGTGATAATTTTGCCAATATGTTTGATGTTTTTTTGAAGTGGTGTCGTTTCTTTTTGCGTTTGGTTTAGCATCAAAGCAATTTTGCCAAGTTCGGTGTCTTTGCCCGTTGCAACAACAATACCTTCTGCCCTACCCAAAGTTATAACTGTCCCTTTGTATGCCATATTATATCTTTCGGCAAGTGGGGTTTTGTCTTTGCAAACAACATTGGCATCTTTTTCAACACTAACACTTTCGCCAGTTAGACTGCTTTCATCAATTTTAAGGTTGGACGACGAGATAAGACGAAGGTCAGCAGGAACAATATCGCCCGCTTCCAAAATCACAATATCGCCCACAACAATTTCGTTGGACAAAATTTTCTTTACTTCACCGTCGCGACGGACTTTTGCTTCTGGCTCGCTCATTTTTTGAAGAGCTTTTAGTTCGTTTTCCGACTTTTTTTCTTGCAAAAAACCAATTAAAGCATTAGCAAAAACTATGCCAAGGATAATAAAGCCGTCAATCATTTCGCTGTAAGTTTTTTGGACAATTGCCATAGTAATTGAAATAGCGGAAGCGACAAAGAGTATTATTATCATAATATCACAAAACTGGCAGAGAAATTTCACGATATTCGGTGTGGGCTTTTTTTGTGGGAGTTCATTTTTCCCGTTTTTACCCAAACGATAGTTTGCCTCACTTAAAGTTAAGCCGTTTTTTGACGACTTGAAATTTTCTATACAATTCTCAATCTTTTCATTATAATGTGTCATAGTTATATAATATAACAATATTACTTTTTTAGCAAACGATTAAACTAAAAATACTAATAACTATTAAATATATTGAAAAAATATAATATTTTCCCGTTTTTGCAAGTTTTTTCATTAGTTTTATGGCAAAAATACCAAAAACCAGTGCCAAGACAAACGATAGTGATAAATTAAAATAACTGCCAATAAACGCTTGTTGCAAGCCTTGCAAAATTTCCCAAATTTCAAACACAAGCGAGCAAACTATGATTGGAAGCGACAAAAGAAAAGAGTATTCTGTGGAGCGTTCAGCTCTTGCGTTACACAAAACGGCGGTGGAGATGGTTGAACCGCTACGACTTATACCCGGAAGAACGGCAATGCCTTGGACAAGTCCAATTATTATGGCAGTCTTTTTGTTTATCTCTTTGTATCTTGCATACGACGGCGACTTTGTTTTAAGATAAGATAGCATAAGTATGACGGCGGTAAGCATAAAACAAATTGGCAAAAACTTGCCACTAAACGAGTTTATAAAAAAGGTTTTGAATGCCAAAACTATTATAACCGTGGCAAAAGTTGAGATTATCAAATTTATACCAAGAGTTGAAAATGGATGACGGATAAGACTTAAAATTTCTTTTCGATAAAGTATGACAACTGAAAATAGTGTGGCGATGTGCAGTACAATTGAAACAAGCATAAAATTGCCCGTGTTTACACCAAAAAGTTTGTCTAGTAAAACAAGATGCCCGCTGGATGATACAGGCAAAAATTCAGTGAGCCCTTGCACTATTCCAAGCAAAATAAAATACAATATTTCCATATAAAAAAGAATATGTAATTTATGCAAAATTTATTACATATTGCGACAAAATTTATAAAAATTAGTAAAAAAATAAGTTTTTTGCAAAAATAACAGAAAAAAGCCCCACAAAGTGCAAAATTTCATTTTGCAAGTGCATTAGCACTAATTTTGAACTTAGAGTTCAAAATACTTTTGGGGGCGGAGCACGAGTTTGAAAAACATTTAATATTTCTATATCGGTTTTTGTCAAAAATTATGTGCCAGTTGGACCTTGTGGGATAGTTAAGTTTAGAACATAATTTGGAGATGTTCCCGTGATACTTGCGGCAGCTTGACTGCCTGGTGTACCCGTAGTCACTTCGCCTATTGTTAGAGTGATTGACTCCCCCGTAGGTCCCGTTGGACCAGTTGGACCAGTTGGCCCCGTTGGACCAGTTGGGCCAGTTGGCCCAGTTGGACCGCGTCGCCCTGACGATGTTATATCGTCCGTGAAATAATCTCCACAACATGGATATGGTGTTTTTGTGCAATTTATTGCCATAAATTTTCTCCTTTTTGTTTATTCAAATAATTATATGATATTATGCCTAAATGCGTTCGCAAAAGTTGACTTTTATTACAATTAGTGTTATTCTAACTTAGAAAGAAATTAATTGAACAATAAGTTACACAATTAAAATCTTAAAAGTGGTGAAATATGAAAATTGTTAAGTTTATTAAATCAAACCCCGACGCAATTATACCAGATTATGCCCATGTCGGTGATGCAGGAATGGACCTATATTCGTGCGAAGATGTAACAATTGAGCCTATGGAATGGAAAAAGGTTTCAACTGGGCTTATTATGGAACTTCCAAAAAACACGGAAGGGCAAGTTAGAACAAAAAGTGGTATCGCCTTTAACTATGGCGTTTTTGTCCTAAACACTCCCGGAACAGTTGACGAAAATTATCGCGGAGAAGTTGGAGTTGTGTTATTCAACCTTAACAAAACACCTTTTATAATAAAACGCGGTCAAAAGATTGCCCAACTTGTTATAAATGAAATTTGCTATTGCAAAACAAAAGAAGTTTCAACTTTGAGTGAAACATCTCGCGGAAAGGGCGGTTTTGGTTCAACTGGACTTGGAAAAAATAAGAAAAATTAACAAAAAATCACATAAAACATCAATTTTGGGCATTATTTTTATAAAAAATGCCGTATTTTGCTCTCGTAGTTCAACTGGATAGAGCGTTTGGCTTCGAACCAAAATGTTGCGGGTTCAAATCCTGCCGAGAGCACCAAAAAAACGCAAAACTTAGGTTCTATCCCAAGTTTCGCGTTTTTTTGCAGTATGATTAGGACCTTGCATAATTTCAATCTAAAATATGCAGCCACCCGATCATTTCCTAGACTATTCTCTTCAGGTCAGTCTCCGAGGGTAAGATTGAAAGCCGCACGAGGTGTCCGCTCACTATACGCTTTCAAGCTTGAGTAGTACCCCAAATAATCACAGTAGCAATATTTACACCCATATATAACCATTTTCGTCTCGTCACTATTACCCGAACGCAACCACCAAACTACTCCACCCCATTCATTAGAAAATCTATAATTCGTCCAAAGTTTCCATTCCGCACCACTCTCCCACTCGTCAGTCACTTTTCCACCATTTACCCATGTCAGCATCTCCTCTACACTTAGAAGC
>CAYQLL010000050.1:0-7046 GCA_964418405.1 uncultured Christensenella sp.
CAGATACAGGGAGTGTGTCTGGCATAAACTTAACCTATGGTGGAACAAATGGTTACTATACTTACTATATTGTAATAAACATACAAAACTTGTCCGCAAGCAAAGCAGTTGACGCAATAGTAACCGACAAAACCACCGCCGAACTAAACAGCATAAAAACAACCAACCTATACCAAAACAACATAGCATCAACTGAAACCAAAAACATAGTTATAGCCTATTCAATAAAAGATAAAAAGAGTTCAATAGACAGTGCTAATATAAACTACTCACTAAAAGTTAGTTATGAAGACACGGACTACACAAGTGGTGTAAGTATGACAAGTGAGACGGTAGATAGTATTCAAGGTTATTATATCACACTTGGTAAAACATCAACTAGTGTGACGACAGACGATATAAAATGGAGACTGGTTTCCTTGGATGGAACGAGTAAATACACCTATTCCGCCGACGATAAATTCAATGAAAGTGATGGTGCGAGGTACCTAACAGACGCAGTATTCTTGCAACAAACGGCGGTGGATGATAAGCCTGCTTTTGATAGTTCGAGTTCACAAGACTATTACAATAGTTCAATTAGAACAAGCATAAAAGATGGTTCATACTTTAATATAACAGATACAAGTCAATTAAGCCTAATAAAAGATAGGAAAATAGATAGCATAAGTTACTGGAAAAATCAGAGTTTAGATTCAACGACTGGATCATATCTGGCTTATGATTCATCAAAAACAGCACTTTCAAACCCAGACAGTTCAACAGATAAGTTCTGGCTTCTAAGTTGCGAAGAGGTAACCACATTCTTAGACAACACATCCGCTTCGAGAAAATGGACTAATTCAATAGACACGTCTGGGGTTGGTTTTTGGCTCCGTTCGCCTCGTTCTGGCGATTCTACTGGTGTGTGCTATGTGTACTCGAGCGGCAATCTCAGCTGCGGTAATGCCAACTATTCGGGCCTTAATCGTGTTCGCGCGGCTTTCCAATTGGCCTGAAAAACAGCCAGCAAAGCAATAATGAGAGTGCTAGCGGTAGACAGGATAGAGTGCTAGAAGTCAGTTAGCACGAAATAATCAAGAATGAAAAGATCATGAACAGTAGCCGGGAGTGTGATGCCTAGGGCATTCACACAAAAATCACAAAAGAAGGAGTGAGCGTCAGATTTTCGCCCCCTTGCGGGGCGAACGACTGCTCACTTTTTTTGATATTCTTTTTGAAAGGGGACGATTCTTGGCGGGATTAGAGGACATCTAAAGGGCTTTAACGCCAATCGCATTTTTTGCTCTAAGCACACACTTTTGCGTGATATAGAATAAAGTCTATCCAAAAAGTGATATGGGAATTGAATAGCGAGTTAGGAGTGTGTTTTTGGCACTCTTTATTTTTTTATGAAGATTTATTGTATTTGAATAATTTTATGCTATAATAACCTTGTGAAAGATGTTGAGATAATAAGATATGGTGCAAATGGCGAAGGGGTTGGCGAAAAAGACGGCAAGGTTGTTTTTGTGCCATATGCCCTTTGTGGCGAGAATGTTGAGATAATAGATGTTAAGGACAATAAAAACTTTGTTATTGGCAAAATTAGCAAAATAAACAAAAGAAGTGAAAATAGAATTGTGCCACCTTGCCCATATTTTGAAAAATGTGGTGGGTGCGATATTATGCACGCAAATGCGTGCGAGCAAAGTGCAATAAAACAACAAATTGTGGAAAATAACCTAAAAAAATATGCAAACTACACCGGCAAAATTGAAAACATAATTGGTGGCGAAAATAAGTTTTTTTATCGCAATCATATAACTTTTCAAGTGAGTGAAAATGGAAAACTTGGTTTTTTCCAAAAAGAAAGTCACACCTTTTTACAAATAAGTGAGTGTATGATTGCAAATCAAAAAATAAATGAGTGCATCACAATGATAAATTCGTATTTTTTTGACAACAAACTTCACGGCTACAATGAAAAAACAAAACAAGGAGAGATAAAGCAAGTTGATATAAAGTTTGTCCAAAACTGTTTGCTTTTGACTTTTGTTTGCACTTGCCAAGAACTTAAAAATTTGGATAATTTGAAAGTTAGACTAAATTGCCTTAATATTAGTTATGGGATATATTTGTCATATAACGACAAAAACAACACAATTTATGGCAAATTAAAGCATTGCTTTGGCGTAAAAGAAATTGAATACACAGATTGCTCTATTAAAAGTTTTGTTAGCCCATTTTCGTTTATGCAAATAAATGATGAAATAAAAGACAAGATTTATACAAAGATATTGCAACTTGTAAGTGGAAAAACTGTGCTGGACGCCTACTCGGGTCGTGGCGTTTTGTCCTGTATTTTGGCAAAGAAAGTCCAAAAAGTTGTTGGAGTTGAGATTGTGGAAAGTGGAGTTTTGGACGCTCAAAAAATTGCGATGCAAAACAATATAACAAATGCTATGTTTATTTGTGCGGACATAAAAACTGTGATACAGAACCTTGGGCATTTTGACACAATTATCTTGGACCCGCCAAGAAAAGGTTGCGACAAACAAGTTTTGGATAGTATAATAAAAATGCAACCAAATGAAATAATTTACTTGTCTTGTTCGTCCAACACTCTTGCTCGTGATTTAACTCAACTTATGCATAATTATGCTATAACACTTGTTCAGCCATATGATATGTTCCCACAAACAAGACACATTGAAACACTTGTTATGCTAAAAAAGAAAGAAAAGTTTCAACAGTGTTGACACAAAACCAAGCAAACTTTTTGGAGAATTTATGAAAGATAAAAAAGAAATAAAAAAGCAAAACAAAAAACTAAAAGAAAAGTACTTTGCATATTACGACGATGTCAAAGACCACACAAAAGGGTTCAAAGAAGACTGGTAACTATGCAAAAAGTTGCATAATTATGCACAAATATTTATTATTATACAAAACAAACGAAAACAAAGGAAAATATGGAACAATTTTCAAGAGAAATAAAGTTAATAGGGAAAGAAAATTTTGACAAACTAAAAAATGCCAAAGTTATTTTGTTTGGCATAGGTGGTGTTGGTGGATATGTTTTGGAAAGTTTGGTTCGTTGCGGTGTTGGGCAAATTACAATTGTTGATTTTGACATTGTGGCAGAAAGTAATCTAAACAGGCAAATTATTGCACTAAACAGCACAATTGGCGAGTTTAAGGTTGATGTGGCAAAACAGCGAGCATTGTCAATAAATAAAGATTGCATTATAACCGCACTAAAAGAAAAACTTTCAAAAGATAATATAGACAGTTTTGATTTCTCCAACTACGATTTTGTGATAGATGCGATAGATATGGTAACATCAAAACTTTTAATAATTGAAAAGGCAAAAAGTCAAAATGTCCCAATAATTTCGTGTATGGGCACAGGAAACAAACTTGACGCGACAAAACTTGCAATAGCGGATATTAGCAAAACTTCATATTGCCCACTCGCAAAAGTTATAAGACGAGAACTAAAAAAGCGTGGAATTTATCACTTGGATGTTGTGTATTCCACGGAAAGTCCAAAGCACTTTGACGACAATGGCAGGAAAGTTACGCCAGCAAGCATTGCCTATGTGCCAGCGGTGGCGGGCTTGTATATTAGTCAATTTGTGGTGCAAAAAATAATGGAGAAATAATGGAAAAAAGCAAAGAAATTGAACATAGCATAACAAAAAAATTCAAAAAAACAATTTGGAAAAGATTTATCCATGCAATTGACGAGTATAAACTTGTAAGCGAGGGCGATAAAATTGCAGTTTGCATATCTGGTGGAAAAGATAGTATGCTTCTTGCCAAGTGTATGCAACTACTCAAAAAACATTGGAACATAAATTTTGACCTTGAATTTATTTGTATGGACCCCGGCTATAAAAAAGAAAATAGGCAACTAATTGAACACAATTCACAAGTGATGGATATTCCAATTCACTATTTTAACTCGCCAATTTTTGATATTGTGTCAAGTGTTGACAAATCGCCGTGCTACCTTTGTGCAAGAATGCGACGCGGGTATTTGTACAACTTTGCCCAAAGTCTTGGCTGTAACAAAATTGCACTAGGACATCACTTCAATGATGTTATTGAAACCATACTTTTATCTATGTTCTATGGTGGGGAATATAAAACAATGATGCCAAAGTTAAAAAGCACTAACCACGAAGGAATGGAACTTATTCGCCCGCTTTATTTGGTTAGAGAAGAAGATATAATTCATTTTGCATCGTACAATGATTTACATTTTTTGCGTTGTGCGTGTAAACTAACAGAAAATCTGGAAACAGGCGAAATGTCGTCCAAGCGAAAAGAAATAAAAGACCTTATTGCAAATATGCGCAAGACAAACGAAACAGTTGATATAAACATATTCAACAGCATTCACAAAGTCAACCTAGACACCGTCATAGGTTACATAAAAGATAATGAAAAGCACTCATTTTTGGACGAGTATTAGCATTTTTTGGGAAAAAAGACTACTCATAATTGGTGTATTGATTTTTATTTGTAAATATGTTAAACTAAAACTATCAAAGGGGAAATTATGAATAAACAAAAGCTTAGTCAAATGGTGTTATTGTCGTTATACAATAATAATGGTTTTGATAAAAGCATTGACGAGATGGCTGAGATTATCGCTGGCGATATAAATCTAAACAAAGAAAAAGTAAAAGATATTTTATACAAACTCAAATCAAAAAGTGCGTTTTTGCTAGATGGTGACAAAATTATAGAAAATAAAAAAGTAACTAAAGAGTTGCAACGATATGGATATATAAATAACACAAGTTCAACTTGGTCTCGAAATGTTACAAGAAAAATTCATAGTGGCGATGTTTTGCTTGCCACGATAAAAAGAGTGGAAAAAGGGTTTGTTATCGTTTCTCCACGTGAAGACTCCAAAAGTGAATATGTTGTTTTTGACAAAGATAACTCAAAGTACACAGTAGGCAACACTTGCACATTCAAAGTTAAAGATGTTGCGAACAAACAAGGCACGATTGAGCAGGTTTTTGGGAGCATTTTGGATCCTATTTCAGAAAATGTTGCCATTGCAACAAAATATGGATTTAGCACAGATTTTCCGCAAGAAGTGCTCGGCGAGGCGTCTAACGTTCCCCAATTTGTAACCGACGAACAACGCTTAGGCAGAGTAAATATGGAGCATATCCCATTTGTGACAATTGACCCGATGGGTTGCAAAGATAAAGACGATGCGATATATGACGAAGTACTCCCAAACGGCGATATAAAGGTATATGTTGCGATTGCAGATGTTTCCGCCGTTGTTCCAAAAGGCTCTAAGTTAGAAAAAGAAGCGTTCAAGCGCGGGAATAGTTGTTATCTTGGTGGTGGGGTTTATCCAATGTTTCCATCATTGCTTTCAAACGGCATTTGTTCGCTTGATGAAGGCAAGCCAAGACTTGCGGTCGTTGCAAGTGCAATTGTTTCAAAAGACGGGAAATTCCGTGATGAGAAAGTTGAACTTGCAGTAATCAATGTGAAAAAATCTTACTCATACGAAGAGGCTGAACACACACACAATAATGAAAATAATTTGCATGTTGTCAATGCGGACACAAAAGATGTTTTGGACACATTATACAAAAACACCGAAATTTTGGGAAAAAGATACAAAAATGTTTTAAGAATTGATAGTCACGAACCACAATACAAGTTTAGCGAGGATAGAACAAGTGTTGAAGATATAACTTTATCCAATCAAGAATATTCGCACTTTGTTGTTGAAACAAGAATGATTCTTGCAAACGAGATAATTGCCACATTGTTCAAAAAGGATAACAATGTTGGAATATATAGAACACACCAAAAAGTTCAGACTGATAAATTGGAAAGATTAAATCAAATAATTGCATCATGCGGTATAGATTTCATTGTACAAAATTCAAATGAGAGTTTTATTGAACTTATTGAAATTATTAAGCAACATCCTGCACGAGATTATCTGATGAATCAAATAACAAGGGCACTATCTAGAGCACAATATAAGGCGACAGAAGACGAAACAGGGCACTTTGGTCTTGCAATCACAAGTGAAGGTGGATACATACACTTTACATCGCCAATACGTCGCTATGCAGATTTTGCCACGCATCAGATGATAAAACAAATGTTGCTGTATGGGAAAACAAGTGTAAATAAAAACGAACTTTATAATATTTGCGAGCATATAAATGAGCAAGAAAGAAAGGCAGATAGTGCAGAAAATGAAAGTGACAAATATCTTGCTTGTCTTTGGGCACAAAATCATAAAGACGAACTTCACAGTGGGTATATCTCTGAAATTGGTGATGGTTTTATTGTTGTGACACATGACAATGGTACTGTTCAAGTTAATATTCCAACCGAAACACTAGAGAACGGGAAAAAATCACCATATAAAATCGGTACTAGCAAAATGTTTATTTACAACAACTCTAAAACATATACACTTGGGGAAAAACTACACTTTCATTTCGGTCATATAGATTTGCTAACACGAATGATTTACGGATACAAAGACAAAGTAGCCACGAAATTGGTCAACAACACAAAAGATAATTTTGATAAAGAAAATTAATAACGAAGTTGCTAAATCATTATATATTAACTAAATTTTTGTATTTCCTTTATACTTCACAAATAAAGTTGCAAAAAAATAAGAAAAAAATAAAAATATTTTGAAAATTGTCTTTACTTTTTTGTATAATTGATATATAATGACTAAGCATTTTGGGGTGTAGCCAAGTGGTAAGGCACGAGACTTTGACTCTCGCATGCGTAGGTTCAAATCCTGCCACCCCAGCCAAATGTGCTTTGCACAACCCAAATGAATTTATAATTTCCCCCAATTTTATAAATTCATAATCAAAAAAATTTTGACTAGTGACAATTGGTCGATAGTCAAAACTCCCTATGGTTCACTAGCTCAGCCGGTAGAGCACTTGACTTTTAATCAAGGGGTCTCGAGTTCGAATCTCGAGTGAGCCACCAGCGTTTTGCCTTTATTTATAAGGTATTCAGGCACTTTTGCTTGAATT
>CAYQLL010000051.1:0-6738 GCA_964418405.1 uncultured Christensenella sp.
AAGCGACGAAGTCATTTTCAAGCAAAACTGATGGTTATTCAAACTGTGATGCCACGATTTATCGTGGAATTTGCGTTAGCAAATAAAAATTTTAACTTGCTTAAAATTTTACATCACATAGTTTATAATATAAAGATATATGCTGAGTAAAGTACGTAGTTGACAAAAAGTGTATAATGTGGTAAACTAATGATGTTTTGTTAATAGATTGTATTAAAGGAGAAAATAAAATGCAACAAACTTATGTAATGGTAAAACCAGGCTTTGCAAACAATCCCAAGGTTATTGATGAAATCAAATCAAGACTTAACAAAGTAGGGTTGAAAGTCGTTGAAGAGGCATTTGTGAAATATGACGCTAGAAGAGCACAAATGCATTATCGTGAACATGTTGGGAAGAGTTTTTATCCAGAACTTGAGGCTTATATCACAAGTGATAAAGCATATGGAATGAAGGTTGAAGGGGAGAATGCGGTTGCAGTTGCTCGTGTATTGGCTGGAACAACGGTACACCCTCATCTAGGGACAATAAGATATGACATTCCTGTTATGCTTGGGCTCGATATAAGAATGACTGAAAATGTTGTTCACACTTCGGATAGCGAGGACGCTGCAAAGTATGAGTTATCAATTTTTGAAGAACTTGTAAGAATAAACGAAGCGAGAGGACTAGAATTATAAAATATGTAAAAATTGGCGATTGAGAGTGAATTCTAATTGCTGATTTTTTTTAATTTTACATTATTTCAAAAAAAATTAAATTGGGTATAGACAAATTCAAAAATATGTGTTATTATGTAATCGTAGATAAACGGAGGGTTACAATGGAAAAACAAATAAGTAACAGAACAAGTATAGGAAACACAACCAATCCAGCATTAAAAGTTATTGCTTTGGTAGCCGCATTTGAAATCCCAGAAAGAACAAGTGTTATGTCAAATGGCAAAAAATATGCCAACAAAAAGGAACTAACTTCAAATTACACTCAAGGTAGTGGAATGGAATTATAATCTGTTTTGATGTGTCCAAGATTTTATCTTGGATTTTTTTTAACTTTTATTGCAAAAATGTTTGTCAAATGTAATAAAAATATGTTAATCTAATTATACTATAAATAAAGGAGAATGTGGATGAAACAATTTTTGTTTCCAGCAATATTTTATAAAGAAGAAGATAAATATATAGTGTTATTTCCGGATCTCAATGTGACTGTGGAGGCAGAAACTTGCGAGGAAGCATTTTTGTTTGCGAAAGACAGTTTGAAAGTTTATTGCAGTTATACAGAAAAATTCGATTTAGAGCTTGAAACGCCAAGCACTTTTGAAAATGTGCAACAAAAAAATCCTAAAAATTTATGTATGCTTATTGACTGCTTTGTAATGCCCAATGGTATTAAAATTTGATAATTAATTCGCCCCAAGTGGGCGTTTTTATTTTGTGATACATTAAATTACGCATAATTACACAGCATAGTTGACAAAAATAGTGAATTGAATGTAAAATGAAATAGGAGGTAAATGATGAACACAGATAAAGAAACAATAACAAAAGCCAAAAGTTGGGTTTTTCCGTGCCTAGTAGGTTTACTCATTGTACTTTTTGTTGAAATGGTTTGTAACATTGTTTTTGTTGCATCAAGTAATATCGCTAGTTTTTGGACAATTGTTGCCATAATATTATCACGAGCAGTACATATCGGCATAATTTTATTTGGTATTATAGCATGGCAAAAACAACGTAGTGGTTGGTTCAAAGTGTTTTTTGTGGTATATTTCAGTTATATTTTGTGTAACAATTTGCTTAATGTATTTTTGCAACTTGAATACTTTTCTTATAGCGAAACATTATCCACTATTTATGGACTTTTGCAATTTGTATTACTTGGACTTTTATCAACTGTTGGCATTTTGTTTATCATAGATTATCTAAAAGGTGAGGATAAATATAGGATATCAAACAATTTTCTTTCGCTTATCTCAGTTCTTGCAAATGTTTTTATTTTAATTGTAATAATTATTGGTATTGCGAAGCAAAATATATCGTGGCCACAATTTTTAGAACCAATAAAAAATGTACTTACAATTTCCATTTTCCTAGGTTACTATAATAAAGATGTGGAACCGGTTATGCCAATAGACGAAACCGCTCCTGACCAATTAAACGAACCGCAAGACGACGAAATAAACACCCATCCACAAGAAAACTAATAGAAAAAATGGCAGTAGAAACTGTCATTTTTTTATGTGAAAGTAAAGATACAAAATTGTTATCTGCAAAAAATTTTCTAAAAAAGTTGCGAAATAAGTTGTGTCAAATTTTTTGTTTCGACTTTTATAAATTGTCTCATTCCCTTTATTTTTATTACCGGAAGTTTTGTCTGAAAGCGACGAAGTCATTTTCAAGCAAAACTGATGGTAATTCAAACTAGGAAGTGCAAAATTTTTAATTTTGCAAGTGCGTTAGCACTAATTTTGAACTTGTTTCAAAATTACTTCCTATAGTTTATAATAGAATATCTATTTTGTGAGTGCATCTTGTTTATCGTTCAACAATATATCATCTCTACGTTTTTCAATTTTGAGAAACATAAAAAACTCTTCTGGGTCTAGTTCTGATAAAATTTCATATGTTAAGCAAGCACGATTAGCATATAAAAGTGTTTCATCGTGAAGTCCACATTTCTCACTTAAATCAATAAGTGCGACTTCACACTTCCCTTTTCCTCGCAACAATTCTTCGTTATTTTTATCAGATTTACAAACACAATACAATTTGTACGCTTCCAACATCCAACCTCTTGCAGTTTTGTAATCTGAAACTTGTTCATAACGTTTTGCCATATCAAACCATTTTTTTGCTTGCCCAATTTTTGAATTATCATTCATTTGTTCAAAACTAACCATACTATTCCCCCTTTAATATTCACTATAAATTTTGTGTCGTTCATTTTGCACCACAATCCAAGTTGCTAAATGAATATGAAATTAAAAAATATACAAACTTAAAATTTGCATATTTTTCAATTTTTCTTAATTATCTTGACAACCCGTTAATATATGTTTCAAGTTTATCGCGACGCTCTTTTAGTTCGCTGAGTTTTGAACTTTCACTTGGATCAATTTTTACTAATTGTTCATAAGTTTCACATGCATAGCGAGCAAATTTCAAAGCTTCCTCTCGACCTCTGCTCATATCGGAAATTTTTATGAGTGCAACTTCGCAATCTCCCTTTTCTCTCAACACAGTTTCATCAACAGGGCACGCACTATACAATCGGTGAGATTCCAAAGCCCAACTCAATGCTGTTTCATAATCTGTGGTTTCTGCATACATTTTTGCGGAATGCAAGCACAATCTTGCATATGACAATTTTGTAGCATTGTCTAATTTTTCAATATCAATCATAGTTTTCTCCTTTTCTATTATATTTATATCATAGTCATTATAACACAACATATTTTGAAATGCAAGATAAATATTTTTGTTATTTTTTTATAACAAAAATAAACTACTTTGTGCTTCCATAATCTTTTGCATTTTCCAAAAAGGCTTTTCCAGTTCTAACTGCCAAACTATTTCCACATCCAAATATCACTTTAATGCGCCAAAGTCCGTCCAAGCAATCTTCAACCATTTCTACTTCTTCCTTATTTTTTGCATTACTATTTTCCACAATCACATCAATAACATCTGAATAACTCTCAATTGCATTATTTTGCATTTCTAATCTTTCATACAACTTGGCACACCAAAGTTTGGCTCTCACAAAGTTAAGATATTGACTTGCATCTTGTTTGAAAATATTTTCATAAGATTTAGATGCCAAAAAACTATATTTAACCGCACCTTCCAAATCTGCACATATATGTGCTAATTTTGCAACATACATTTCGCAATCAGCCTTTTCTTTCATAAAACATGTATCTTGTAATTGACGATAATATTCATAGGCAGATTTTGCCATAAATTTTGCCGCTTCAAAATCAGTTGTTTCTTCATACATTTTTGCCGATTTAATTGCTGTTCTTGCTCTTTCTAAAATTTCTTTAATTTCTTTTTTATTGTCAATTCCCATATTAATCTCCTTAATGTATACTATGTGATGTAAAATTTTAAGCAAGTTAAAATTTTTATTTGCTAACGCAAATTCCACGATAAATCGTGGCATCACAGTTTGAATTAACATCAGTTTTGCTTGAAAATGACTTCGTCGCTTTCAGACAAAACTTCCGATAAATTACAACACTACAATATCACATATTTTTTCAAATTTCAACCCCCAAAAAATCTCCCCCATTTTGGGAGAGATTGTTACTAAATTTAATGTTATTTATTGTCGATTTTTGACATGTGTACAATTAGGTCAACAACTTTGTTTGAGTATCCCCATTCGTTATCGTACCAAGCCACAAGTTTTACAAATGTTGGCGTAAGCATAATTCCAGCCGTTATGTCAAACACGCAAGTTCTTTTGTCGGAGATAAAGTCACTGGACACAACTGCTTCGTCTGTGTAGCCAAGTATGCCTTTCATTTCGCCATCTGATGCTTTTTTTATTGCTTCAACAATCTCATCATATGTTGCTTCCTTTTCAAGATTACAAGTTAGGTCAACAACGCTAACATCCAAAGTTGGCACTCTGAAACTCATTCCTGTTAGTTTTCCGTTAAGTTTTGGAATAACTGCTCCAACTGCTTTTGCTGCCCCAGTTGACGATGGAATAATGTTATACGATGCTGCCCTTCCGCCTCGCCAATCTTTTTTGGTTGAGCCGTCAACTGTGAGTTGTGTTGCGGTCGTTGAGTGAATGGTCGTCATAAGTCCGTCTTTTATTCCAAAATTGTCGTCAATAACTTTTGCAAGCGGTGCTAGACAGTTTGTTGTGCAACTTGCATTGGACACAATATCCATATCACTTGTGTATGTGTTTTCATTGACACCCATAACAAACATTGGCATTTCTTTGCCCGGAGCGGTGACAATAACTTTTTTTGCTCCAGAAACTAGGTGTGCTTTTGCTTTGTCAAAAGACGTGAACACGCCAGTTGCTTCAGCAATGTACTCTGCACCCACTTCGCCCCAACCAATATTTGCTGGGTCTTTTTCAGCAAAAAATCTAATTTTGTTTTTGCCAACAATCAAATAGTTGCCATCGACTTTAATTTCGCCCGAAAATTTGCCGTGGATTGAGTCGTACTCAAACAAATACTTTGCATAGTTTATATCCAAAAATGGGTCATTTATCGCCACACATTCAACATCATCTCTGCTTGCTATTACTCTTAGTACAAGTCTTCCAATTCTTCCAAAACCATTTATTCCAATTTTTACTTTTTTCATAATCTCTCCTTTAACCAATTTCTATTTTATCACACTCGTTATCGCCAACCAACTTTTTTACGCAAATAATTATAATCTCAAATAAAATTATTGTCACGCTAATTGCAATAATTAGTGTGTACAAAGATTTCAATAATATCATCGGCTTATTGTACTTTATTAAAGTCCAACACAAAATGCTTGCCAAAGTAAGCAAAAAACAAACTCCCATTGTTATAAAATTGCCAAGTAATTTTGGCTTGAATTTCACGCTTTGTGCATTTACACTCACTTGCAAAATATCCATACCTACCCACTTGTTAACTTTGGTGTAGGTTGACGAATTTGGGAGAGTTTTTAGTACACAAGTTGCATTTTTGCCAAACACGAGCATTGCAAGTGATGTGTGAAGAAGTTTGTAGCCAAATATAAAATTTATCACAATATCAAGCAAATTAAAGAGAAAATCAATAAACTTTCCGCTTTTTTCTTTAATTTTGCAAATTTCGTTGTTTTTTTTCACTTTTAGAACCATTTTTTTTACGTCGTCAAAATTGCCGTTATAATTTCTAATCAAACATAGTTTGTCGCCACTAATTTTAGGAATTACGCTGTTAATTATTTTGTCAACATTTTTTTCGCTCGACACAATTTGCTTTACATTTTCAATATCTTGCACTTTTTGTTGCGTGCAAAAATAAAGTTCAAAGTTTTCAAAATTTTGCTCACAGTTTTTGCAAAACTCCAAAATATCCACGTTTTTGTTATCAATCAAAATAATAGAAATTTTTTCCATATTTCCCCCTTATTTTGCAAGTTTTTTAACACGCCTTAAGTGTCTTCCGCCTTCAAATTGGGTCGTCAAAAATTCTTTCACAATGTTGATTGCTTTGCGTTTTTTTAGGTATCTGCCTGAAAGCACCAAAACATTGGCGTCGTTGTGCCGTCTTGCAAGTGAGGCAAACTTTACACTGTCACAAAGTGCCGCCCTGATTTTGGGGTTTCTGTTTGCCGCAATGCTCATTCCAATTCCCGTTCCGCAAATATATATTCCAATATTGTTTGGGTTTTCCAAAACTTTTGCATTGCCAAGTTTTGCAATGTCTGGATAGTCAACTCTTTCTTTTGAGTATGCACCAACATCAATGGTTGTGATATTTTCTTTGTTAAAAAACGCCTTGATTTGCTCTTTTAGTTCATATCCTGCATGGTCACTAGCCAAAATAATCATAATTTTTCCTTTTATAACACATTTTAACACATTATGCTCAAAAATCGCAACAAAAAACTCCCACAAATATTTTTTGTGAGAATTTTATTAAGTTTTCACTCTGCTATGCAAATTTGCTAGTGGTATTTTCCCATGTCGAGAGATTCTTCCCATGTCGACGCGTTGGAGCCGGGTCAGAATGACAGTATT
>CAYQLL010000052.1:0-6675 GCA_964418405.1 uncultured Christensenella sp.
GAATAAAAAGATAGCCCCTAGAAAGCAAATTGCTCAAAAGGGACTATATTTTTACATATTATATTCGTAAATTGCGGATATTTTGGACTTTATGTTTTGTTTGCCTTTGCCAAGACGAGAGTCGTAGGCAATTTGCCTTGCGGAAACTTTTTCAATTTTGTTGTCTAGTTTCACGGCAAGAGTTGGTGGAACAATAGAGAATTTTGCGAAAATTATTTCGCCATATTCGCTTGTGTTGTATGTCCTAAGTCCTTTTCTGTATCTTGACATAACTTCAAACTCGCCAATTGGCACATTTTTGATAAAGCCTTTTTGTGTGGCAACAGTAAGCGCTCCGCTTTCGGTTATTTGGTCGGCGTACACAACTTCGTCGCCAGCGTCAATGTTCATTCCCATAACACCAGCGGTCACTCTGCCTGTTGTTTGGATATCTGTGCTTTCAAAGTTTAGCACCATACCTTTTTTTGTCACCATAATTATTGACGCATTACTATGGACTGTTTGGACGGCAAGCACTTGGTCTTTTTCTTTTAGTTTTATTGCTTGGATGTTGTTTTTTGACACAAAATATTCTTTCATACTGGACTTTTTGACCATTCCTTGTTTTGTGAAGAAAATGATATCATCTAGTGCCATAATATCTTCGTTGTCTATAACTTTGATTTCAACAACTTTTTCGTCTGGTAAGGTGTTTTTGTCAAGACTATTTAGCAAGCAACCTTTGTCTCTCCATTTCCCTTCTTGCACGTCTTTTATGTTGATTTTTATGCAGTTGCCATAGTTTGTGAAAAGCAGTGCTTTTTGACTTGTGAGTGCATTTTTCAAAATTAGATGCACATCGTTTAGTGTTGATGTGTCGGTTATTTCTCTTTGGGCTAGGTTATAGTTTTTTAGTGGGATATTTTTGAGTGTGTTTGATGCTGTGTAGGATAGCATAACTTCTCTTGCGAATGCTTCTTCGTGATCAATTTCGACTGTTTGCATATCTTTGTCTTTTAGTATTACGGACAATCTTTCGCTCTTGTATTGTTTTTTAAGAGCAGATAGTTCTTCTTTCACAACATTGTATTGGAGTTTTTTGGAGTTATATATTGCAGTTAGGTGTTCAATTTGGACTTTTAGCGATGCAAGTTCTTCCTCTAACTTTGTTATTTCCAAATTAACCAAACGAGCAAGACGCATATCTAGTATTGCTTGTGCTTGTTTTTCGGAAAGAGTGAATCTATCTCTTAGTTTTTGCTTTGCTTCTTGTGTTGTTGCACTCTTTTTGATTATTTTCACAACTTCGTCAATATTTTTGATTGCAACAAGCAGTCCTTCAATAATGTGTGCCCTATCTTTGCAAGCGTCAAGGTCAAACTTTGTCCTGCGTTGGATAATCTCCCTTTGATATTCAACATAGTAAGATATTATGTCGAGTAGTCCCATTTGCTTTGGCTTGCCGTCGGCAATTGCAACCATATTTATGCCAAAAGTAGTTTGCATTTGTGTGGCTTTGTATAAATAGTCAAGTATTGCCGTTGCGTTCCCTTCTTTTTTAAGGCGAATGACAACACGCATTCCGTCTTTGTCGGACTCGTCACGAATTTCGCTTATTGCTGAGAGTTTGTCTTTGTTTTCCTCTTTTAGTTGTGCAATTTTTTGTTGCAATTGAACTTTGTTGACTTGATAAGGAAGTGCAGTTATAACAATGGACTGTTTTTCGCCTTCGGTCTCAATTTTGCAAGTTGCACGCATAATAATCTTGCCTTTGCCGGTTTCATATGCGGTTTTTAGTTCGTCGCCAACAATAATTTGCCCACCAGTTGGAAAGTCTGGGGCTTTGATGTATTGCATCATTTCGTCGAGTTTGATTGACGGTTTATTTATATACGCAATAACACCATCACAAACTTCGGCAAAGTTATGTGGTGGAATGTTTGTTGCAACACCAACGGCGATGCCCGATGCACCGTTTACCAAAAGATTTGGAAAACGCCCTGGGAGCATATCCGGTTCTTTTAGTGTGTCGTCAAAGTTAAGTGAAAAATGTACTGTGTTTTTGTCTAAATCGCGGAGCAGTTCCATTGCAAGTGGTGTGAGTTTTGCTTCGGTGTAACGCATTGCAGCGGCACAATCGCCGTCAATTGAACCAAAGTTTCCGTGACCATCTACAAGAGTTTTGCTCATTGAAAATGGTTGCGCCATTCTTACCATTGCATCATACACACTGCTATCGCCGTGTGGGTGGTACTTACCCATACAATCGCCAACAATTCTTGCGGACTTCCTATATTGCTTGTCCGGTTCAAGTCCAAGTTCAAGCATAGAATAAAGTATTCTTCTTTGAACAGGTTTTAGTCCGTCCTCAACTCTTGGCAAAGCCCTATCCATAACAACGTGTTCGGTGTATGGAATCATTGCATCGTGGAAAACTTCTTCAAGCGACTTTAATATAAGCCCCTTTGTTGGAGTATTTCCGCCACTATTGTCTTCATTTAATATTTTTGGTGTTGTTTCTTTTTCTTGTTTCACAATTTTTTCCTTACTTTTTTTATTATCTATATTTTGGGCATTATTTGTAATATCAAAAAGTCCCATTTGTCCTTTTATTGCCACGTTTTCTTCCTTTTTATCTTCTATTGGTTTAAGTTCGAGTTCGTCATAGCAAATTTGACCAATAATTATTTCGCTATCTTGCGAATTTTCTTCAAATTCCAC
The DNA here is from genome assembly GCA_964418405.1 of uncultured Christensenella sp. Classification (GTDB taxonomy): domain Bacteria; phylum Bacillota; class Clostridia; order Christensenellales; family UBA1242; genus UBA5893. The sequence goes on from CAYQLL010000052.1 coordinate 2,701, forward strand.
TACACCTTTCTCCTAACCTAAAATTTCATCACTAAATTTGTCTTGTCTATTAAAGTTCGCGTGTTCGGCGATATATGCCTTTCTTGCATCAATGTTATCCCCCATCCAAGTTGTGACCATTTTCTCCGCTTCGGCGGCGTCATCAATAGTCACTTGCACAAGTGTACGTTTATCTGGGTCCATTGTTGTTTCCCAAAGTTGCTCGGGGTTCATTTCGCCAAGACCTTTGTATCTTTGGATTTGATAACCCTTGCCTGCCCTTTCAATCGCTGCTGGGAGTTCATAGTCGGAATAGACATATTCCGTGTAATTTTTTTTAGACACTTTGTATAGTGGTGGAAGTCCAACAAAAACGTGCCCGTCGGTGATGAGCCTACGCATATATCTAAAGAAAAATGTTAGAAGTATTGCTCTAATATGCCCGCCGTCTTGGTCGGCATCGGACAAGATAATAACTTTGTGGTATCTTAGATTGTCGGGATTGTAGTCCTCGCCTATACCCGTTTCTAGTGCACTTATCATTGTTCTTATCTCTTCATTGCCAAGCACTTGGTCAATACGCTTTTTCTCGGCGTTTAGTGGTTTTCCCCTAAGTGGCAAAATGGCTTGAAACATACGATTTCTGCCTTGTTTTGCACTACCACCAGCGGAATCGCCTTCCACGATAAATAGTTCACTTTTTTCGCCTTTTCTTGATGTGCAAGATGCAAGTTTTCCAACAAGATTAAAGTTATCGGCGGAGTTTTTTGCACGAGATATTTCTTTTGCTCTTTTTGCTGCTTCTCTTGTTTTTGCCGCTTGTTTTGCTTTTTCAAGTATAACTTGGGCTATCTTTTCGTTTTCTTTTTTTGCAAAAAACTTGCCAAGCTCTAAAACGGTCAATCTTTCGACTTCGGTTTTTGCTTCTGGGTTGCCAAGTTTGGTTTTTGTTTGTCCCTCAAATTCCACGCTATGCATTTTTACAGCGATTACGCAAGTTATGCCTTCCCTAAAATCTTCTCCCATAAAGTTTTGGTCTTTGTCTTTCAAAAAGCCAGAATTTCGTGCATAGTCGTTTAGTACTCTTGTCCAAGCACTTTTGAAACCAATTTCGTGCATACCGCCTTCGGTCGTTGGAATGTTGTTTACGTAACTAAAAATGTTTTCGGTGTAACTGTCGGTGTGTTCAATGGCAATTTCAAGTTTAAGTATGTCACTTTCCGCACTAAAATATATTGGAGCGGAGTACAGTTTGTTTTTGTCTTCATCAATGTATTGAATAAAATCTTTTATTCCACCTTCATAGTGATAGGTGACTTTTTTATTAGTTCGTTCGTCACTGAGTATAATTTTTAGACCTTTGTTCAAAAAAGCGAGTTCTTTTATCCTTTTGTTTATTGTGTCAAAACTAAAAGTTAAGTCGCCAAACATTCTGCTATCTGGCAAAAATGTTACAGTTGTGCCTTGTTTGTCGGTTGCGCCAATGTCGTGAAGTTCGCATTGTGGGACACCGCTTTTGAGTTTCCCGCCAACTTCTAGGCTTGCAAACTCCATATAGTATCGTCTGCCGTTTTTGTCGACTTCAACTTTAAGCCACCTAGATAGTGCGTTTGTGACCGATGCACCAACCCCATGAAGTCCGCCTGAATATGAATAACTTTTGTTGTTAAACTTTCCGCCTGCGTGAAGTTGCGTGAAAACAACCTCAACACCAGATTTTTTTAGTGTTGGGTGCAAATCTACTGGGATTCCACGACCGTTGTCGCAAACTGTTGCACTGCCATCAGTGTTTAGTGTGATTGTGATTGTGTCGCCAAAGCCGTTGGAAATTTCGTCTATACTGTTGTCAACAATCTCCCAAAGCAAATGATGAAAACCTTTTATCCCCGTTGTTCCAATATACATTCCCGGTCTAAGTCTAACCGCGTCCAAGCCTTCTAGAACGACGATATCTTTTGAGTTATATGAGTTATTATTTTCCATTTTTCCTGCCTAATAAATATTATCATTAGTATATATATTAAAACAAAAAACTAATTTTGTAAACAAAAATTTGCAAAGCATATGTTTTTTATAGCCATATTTTCTATGTTGTCAATCTTTATCAATCGTTATTTTTTAACACAATGCTATGAATGTTGGTCATAATTTTCTTGCATTTATCTTCAGATAATGAAAACGCTTTTGCAATCTCCATTAAATCTTGACAAGTTGGATTTCCTTTTCCGTTGACAGTCATTTCGTGTTCAAACTTATCCAAAGTGCAAGTTATGTCGTAGGCTGGAGAAAGTTTGTATCCGCCAAAATTTTCGTCATACAAAAACGAAAAGTTTTTGCTATGGTCATCCTTGTTTTGATAAAAAACATTAAAGCACATTCTCCTAAACGCTTCATACATATCTTCATTCCTTACACATATTCTTTGCACAACTTGAAAAAGATGTCCGTAGTCTAGATTAGGTACCCTGTGTGATGTTTCCAAAATTGCCGCTAAAGAAATCATATGGATTTTTTTGTTCTTACACCTATCAAACCTTTTAACCCCAAAAAAACCACTGCCAATGTTTGAATCAAACAACCTAAATTCGTTAACATTTATGCCACACTTCTTTGCAAGTTTATTTGCGTTATATTCCCTTACACCAATATCTTTTGGGTCAATTTGACAAGGAAATTTCACTATCCATTCTTGATTATCATATGTTATATGTGCCTTTGGTCTTGCTCCACCACTAGAGCCACCCAACTTGTACACGCTATCCAAATCAATATTATCGTTATTTAGTATTTTTTGAACTATGGTTGCAATTTTATCCAAATTATATTCACTCATTGTCAACTTTAATGCCTTATTAGGCTCATACTCCAATGCCCCTAGCCCGTTTTTATTTATTATAGATAGTTTTTGAAGAGGAGTGAGTTTGTCAAAGTTTATGCTATATTTATTGAGCATTCTTCTGACAAGCAGTTCGCCCCAACCATCTGGCAAAGAGTCCCAAAATACACCAAATAAGCCATTAAATTTTGCCTTATTTTCACTTACAAACACATCTTTTGTTAGTGGCAAAGAAAAAGGAGAAATAGAAAACCCACTTTCAAGCCACTTGTCATCATATTGAAAAGCAATTCTGTTATCATCTGTTTCAATCAAATATCCAACAATTTTGCCATTGTATTTCACAAATAATTTGCGTATATTTTCAATTTGCATATCAGTACTCCTTTAAGTTAAATAATATCTCGTGAGAAAAAAGTTGTGTGAAATCATTAAGACAATTCAATACATCGGCAATTTTTAGAAGTGAGTTGAAAGATATTTCACCACAAGACTCAAATCTCCTTATTGATGCATAACTCACACCCGACCTTGTTGCGAGTTTTTTTTGCGATAATTTCATCTCTTTTCGCCTTTTTCTTACATTATTAACAATGTCACATAAAACTTTTTGCTCAGTTAAAACTGGAACAAAATCTCCAATATCATACTTAATTTCCATAATGCTCATATATTAGCACTTTTATGCACTTTTGTCAACTATTTGCTAATATTTTAGCAATTTTATTGCATAATTTTTGTGCAAAATAATAGAAAAAACTAACAACATAATAATTTTAAGGGAATTTACATAAAATACTAAAAAGGAAAATTATGGAAAAAGTTACTATTGTTTTAACTGGTGGTGGGACAGCGGGACACATTATGCCAAATATTGCACTAATAGATGAACTAAAAAAGCATTTTGACAACATTTACTATATTGGCACAAATGGTATGGAAAAAGATATTGTCAAATCAAACAATATTCCGTTTTTTGAAATAAAAGCATACAAATTCACAAGAAAACTCTCGCCAAAATTGTTTTTATTGCCTTTTAGAGTGCTATATAGCATAAACCAAGCAAAAAAGGTACTAAAAAAACTTCGCCCAAATGTAATTTTTTCAAAAGGCGGATATGTTTCTATCCCCGTTGCAATTGCGGGAAAAAAGCTTGGCAT
>CAYQLL010000053.1:0-3544 GCA_964418405.1 uncultured Christensenella sp.
GTTTAGAAGTCGTTAAAAAAGGCTGTTACTATGGCTATATTTTAGACAAAGGCACTTACGCATGTAAGTTCCTGCGTGTGTGGACTTGCCGAGCCTCGAACTTCGGGCTATTTTTTTATTTTCTTAAGTGCGGGGAATAAACTGCCGTAAAAAATAATATATTATTCGTTTCTACAAAAAAATGCCGACAGTCATTTACGCTAGTAAACTCCTGCCGGCATTTATTTTGTGAGCCTCGAATATGCCTCAAATTTTCGTTTTTGCGACGAAAAATAAAAAAAGCTCCGAATTTCTTTGTTTCTGGCAAGCCCCCACACACAGTCACTTACGTGAGTAAGCTCCTGCGTGCGGGGACTTGCCGAGCCTTGTTTAGAGAGTTCTTTTTTCATTTTCTTAAGTGCGTATAATAAACTTATAGTTGAAATAACATTTTCTTTGTTTCTACAAAAAAATGCTGACAGTCATTACAAGGAACATAGACAAGATATGCTTGCATAATCTTGAATATGTGACGCAGTCCAAAAATGTGTAGCATTATTTGCGATGGGTTAGGGGTGACTATTCAAGAATTTCTTGATGATGACTTGTTCAAAAGAGATAATATAGATATTGATTAAAAAGTTTTATAACAAAAAAAATTCCAAAAAAGTTTGGAATTTTTTTGTTTGTTGACAGGACGTTGTCAAGTTTTATGTGATAAAAATAGAACATATGTTCAATTATTGAATGTATGAGTGATGGTTTTCGATACGAAACTTGTCAAAACTTGTCGACTTTTGTAAAAAAGTAGGATATTTTGTAAAAAATGTCACTCAATATTGACTTTGTAATTTAGTCTAGTTAATAATTGGATGTGTATCAAAGGAGACAACATGAAAAACAATACAAATTGGAGCAAAACTCTACTTGGGATATACAGATATCTTCCAAGAGTGACCTATGCTTACGACAATCTAGTTAAATCGCGAGCATATAATTCAAGTGCAACTAATTCATTCTTATTAGGTTTTAATGATATAATGAAAGTCGCTAACACTATTATAAACCTAACAGAAAGAAAAAACAACTTAATCAACTTAAAAGTCCTAACCGATAAGGTGTTATGCGATATTGACTTATCAAGTGCAAAAATTTTGGTTATGAAATTTATTGATGGGAAAAAATCAAATGAAATTGCAAATTTATTACATCTAGGCAAGCGCACATATTTTAGAAAATTGAATTTTGCTTTGGAGTCTTTTGCAAATATGCTAACCAGATTAAATTATACAGATTATAAGCTTGAAAATATGATTAAAGATGAAAAATGGATATTAAGATTATATAATTCGTATTCAAATAGGAAAATAAATCAAACAGAAAATATTATGGACAACTTTTATTTTAGAAGCAAATTTCAAAGAAATTTGATGTATGAAATTAAAAAGGTTGGAGTGTGCTAGTTAAAATAGTCGCTGTCGAGTTCATAGTAATCAGAGTGTTTTAGTCGGGAAATTTTCTTTTTATCTTTATTAACTCTCTTTTTGGTTGATGCTTGCATCGCAATTTTGGTTGGTTTGAAAAGAAAGTATATGATAAAAATGCAAGGCAAGCAAATTGCAACAATAATCACAACTTGCCATGGAGTTGAGATAGAGAGATAACTTGTCTCTTGTGCGTCGGTTTTATCAACTTTATCAAAATTTGGTGTAATGTATTCAAATACTTCGGTGTTTTGTGGGATATTTGTGAGAAGGTCACAAAGTGGGGAATAGACATAACCAAAAAACTCTTGATTATCCCTTACATACTTACAATAGTACCAAACATTACCTTTGTAACTTATTGCTTCTTCGCCTTGAATTTGACCATAGTACTCAAGGTTTGTGCACATAAACGGAATAGTTGTGACAAGATTTGTTATTCCGCCCGTCTCATTAGGCGATGAGCGTAGGTTAGCACCGCTTGGAGTGAATACGCGAAAACTTATGTTATTTGCATACGGATTTTTTGGTGTTTGGTTTATGCAAGAAACTTCAGTTTTTTTGATATAGCCAAAAATTCCGTTGTATTCCGCTCTATAAAACAAACTATTTTCTTCGCCTAGTAGTCTAACAAAATATGTTATTGGAATCATAAATATTTGTGTCGACGAGGTTTCAGTTTCGGTTGGAGTGTTATATAAATAGATGTTGGTTGAAAGGACTCTTGCATAATATGTATTTTCTGCAAAAACTCTTGTATTTTGTGGAAAGTGTAAAATACTAATCAAAAATATCAAAATTAAAACAAATTTATATTTTTTCATCAAAATAATTATAAAATAAAAGCAAACAAGGACAGTGTAAAAATACTGTCTTTTGTTGTCAAAAAAAGGAGAAAATAAATTGAATAATAAAGAAATCTTGGATGAAATTTCAAAAATAGATACTTGTCTTGCAAAATTTAGATGCAATGACAAACTGAAAAATTATAACACGGGCGAGATAAAGCACGAAAAACAACTTTTGTTTCACAAGTGCAAAAAGCGTAATCGTTGGGTGTTTGGTGGGAACAGAAGCGGAAAGACCGAGTGTGGAGCAGTAGAAACTGTTTGGCTTGCAAGAGGAATTCATCCCTTTAGGGAAAACAAAAGAGATGTTTCTTGTTGGGTGGTGTCACTTTCCACACAAGTGCAAAGAGATGTTGCACAGTCAAAAATACTATCCTATATCAACCCCGCTTGGATATGTGATGTCGTTATGCTTGCAGGGAGAAAAGACAGTTTGTTAAATGGAATAATTGACTACATATCTATCAAAAATGTCTTTGGTGGGATAAGTAAAATTGGTTTCAAAAGTTGTGACCAAGGCAGGGAAAAGTTTCAGGGCACAAGTCTGGACTTTGTTTGGTTTGATGAAGAACCGCCAGAAGACATCTATAAAGAGTGCAAAATGCGTGTTTTTGACAAGCAAGGTGAAATTTTTGGAACAATGACACCGCTTAAAGGTCTTACTTGGGTGTATGACGAAATTTATCTAAATAGTAAAGGCGATAAACAAGTGTGGTGCGAGGAGATGGAGTGGGCGGACAACCCATACCTATCTAAAGAAGAGATTGATTCACTTACAAGTTCAATGTCCGCTGAAGAGTTAGATGCAAGAAGATATGGAAAATTTACAGCAAATGGTGGAATGGTATATCCCGAGTTTGACGAGAATGTCAATGTTATTGAACCGTTTTGTGTACCCAAAGAGTGGTATGATAATATTTCAATCGACCCCGGATTAAACAACCCGCTTTCGTGTCATTTTTATGCAGTTGACTACGACAACAACATCTATGTTATTGCCGAGCATTTTGAAGCGAAAAAAGGAATTGAATATCATGCGAACGCAATTAAAAGTATTGCGGATAAATTAGATTGGCCCAAAAGTAGCAGTGGGTATATTTATGCATTAATTGACAGTGCCGCCAATCAAAGAACGCTAGCGAGCGAAAAGAGTGTAACCGAACTTTTCTATGACTATAAAATTCAAGTCAACCCAAAGGTCAACAAAGACCTATTTACTGGAATTCAAAGAGT
>CAYQLL010000053.1:3554-6674 GCA_964418405.1 uncultured Christensenella sp.
AAAGCATTCACTGATGAAGATATTGCTGATTACCTAAAAGACGCACAAGGCAAGTCCAAACTTTTCATATTCAAAACGTGTACAAACCTTATTAGAGAACTAAAATCGTATTTTTGGGGCGACGCTGACCACCCAATAAAAAAAGATGATCACTGTTTGGATGAACTTAGATATTACATTATGAGTAGACCAGAAAATATAAGACCTCAAAAAGAAAAATCGGCAATTCAAAAAGATAAAGAAAAATTGATAAGAAAAAATAAAATTATAAATTTTTGCAGGTATAAATATACATAAAACGGTATAAATATACAAATATTTATTACATACAAAAAGTTTTTAATAAAGTTATTAAACAATTTTAGTTAAATTATTTGTTAAAATAATTTTTGTGTGGTATATTAATTTTGTAAATTAAAATAATTTGGAGATAAAATTTTGAAAAAATATTCATTTGTTTTTTGTCTTATAATGATTTTTGCAATTGCACTTGGTTGTTTTGGGGCAAATTCAAGTCAAGGTGTTTTTGCGGAAGATGTATATACAGAGATTTCTAATTTTACAGATATCGCACAAATTAGCACTAACCCACAAGGAAAATTTAGGTTAATAAAAGATATTGATGTGCCAAACACTGAAACTGATATTTCTACATCTTTTGGTACTTTTTCTGGTATTATTGATGGGAATGGTTACAAAATTAGTGGACTTAAACTCACTTTAACAGACAAAAGCAGTGCAGGAATATTTACCGAACTTAACAGAGCAACAATCAAGAACCTCAAACTTGAAAGTGTGGAAGTAAGTCTTTCGCAAAGCAAAGAAGAAGACTATGCAAAGGTTGGAATTTTGGCGGGGAGCATATCTGGGACAATAATCCAAAATATTTCTATAATTGGCGGGAAAATTAATGTTGAGTCCAAATCTAACACATTTATTGGGGCAATAGCAGGCGATATCAAAGAAGGTAGTGTTGTAAAAAATTGCACAATAAATTGTGATATAATAGCAAAAAACGAGATGTCTGGTAAAGATAACTTTATTGGTGGTTTCGCAGGATATTATGAAAATTCAACAACTGAATTCTTGGTGCAAAATTCGCAACTTACCATAAACGACACAACTTCCACCAAAACTTATTTAGGTGGCATAGTTGGATACATAAGAGGAAATGGTGCGAATATAAATAGCGTTGTTTCGCAAAATAATTTTACACTAAACAGTTGTGATAGTAGCATTTTGGCATACTCGCTCATTGGATACGTTGATTTGACACTTTATCCAAATGCTAGCAGTTTGAATTACCTTTACACAACTTCAAATTTGGATTTTGTTGGAAATTATGTTGCACTTAATCAAAAATTAGGTGATAAAAACCTAAGCACAAATAAAATTTCAAAGGTTGATGAATCGACGATAAAATTCAAAACATTTTATCAAAATTATTCAAATTTCAACCAAGAAAATTTGTGGGACTTTGATTCAATATGGCAAATAGTAAATGAAAAAACAGATTTACCTAGTTTGCAAAATTTTTCAACTTTCACATACACTGTGAGTGAAACAAAAAGTTTTGCAAATAGCACAATAACAAAACCTTCTATTTCAAATATCATTAGTTTAGAAACAAATTCAGGGAACGTAGATGCAGGTTCATATAGATACAACGAGCAGATGAAAGTTGGTGGAAAGATAAATACCGCAAAAAATATGGATAAATTTTTCAAAATAGTTGGACTAAGAAAAGAAGATAGTTTAATTTTTGATAACAATGAAGTTGAAAATGTTATAAAAAATGATACCGACCCACAAACTGAGGGTAATATGACAACATATAAGTTTGGTGGTAAAACAGTTACAAAAGTTGAAGACAACTCAAGTCATTCCACGACATATACGCTAAGCACATCAAAAGTTGTGTGGACGCAATATGAAGATGGCAAAGAAATTTACACAATTGATGATGCAAATTTAACTAATAGTGGAGAATATTCACTTGCTTTGGATTATATTGAATACGCAATATCTGTTACATCAGAAAATGTCGACCAAGGAACAATCAAGAAAAATTTGACACTGGACAGTAGCAGTTTACACTATGGTAGTAAGCCCAAATATACGGCAAGCCCTTCAAGCGATTTTGGTTTTAATGGCTGGGATAGGGATGATAAGAAAGAAAAGGTGTTGGGTACAACATCTGATATTACATTTACGTTTGATGAGACGGCATTCGATATTGGTGGGATATTTGAAGGACTAACATTGGGCGAGGATAACTTGACACTTTTGGCAACATTCACCAAAAAAGTTTGCGATGTGACAATCAAGTTTGCAGTTAATGGTCAAATAGTCGAAGAAATTTTATCAACAGTGAAATGGAATGGTGAAATTCTGCAAGAAAAAGATGGCGTTATATCGGTAAAGGCAAAAATGGGAAACACCTTTACATTGTCTGTTGCGAATATTGGTGGCTACGAGTTTTCCAACTGGTTTCAAAGTGACGAAATGGGAAGTAATGGTGCAAGTTATGGCGAAACGTTGGAAATAGAAATTCCCATATCAAACGAAGACGAAGAAATTGTGATTGTTGCAAATTTTAGGCAAGAAGTTGAGGAAAAAGAAAAAGATGATACTTGGATATGGCTTGTTGCTGGAATAGGCGGTGGAATGCTAATTTTAGGACTTGTTATATTCTTTATTGTAAGAGCAAAACGCAACCGCTTTGGTGGTGGAGGCGGTAAGAACGACTACAAAAAAATGTTCTATTAAAACGCAAAATTAGCTCCAAATTTCTTCGTTTCTGGCAAGCCCGCTCGCACAGTCACTTGCGTATGCAAGCTCGTGCGCGAGCGGACTTGCCGAGCCTCGAACTTTGGGCTAATTTTGCGTTTTAATATAGTACATGGAACGGAAAAACTTGTTAGAAACTACTTCGTTTCTGCTTGGCAATTTCCACACAGTCATTGCAAGGAACATAGACAAGATATGCTTGAATAATCTTGGGTATGTGACGCAGTCCAAAAATGCGTAGCATTATTTGCGTAGGCAAACTCCTGCGATGCCAAACTTGCCGAGCCTTGTTCTTGTGGCTAATTTTGCGTTTTAAGGTTGCAGTACAAA